>QHMQ01000143.1 GCA_003217835.1 Verrucomicrobiota bacterium | reverse complement strand
AATTATTTCATGGGGGCTTCTGCGGCTGGGTCGTACTGGCGAACGCTTGGCTGGCCGCATTTGACCGCGGGCATATTTAATTACCAGTACGTCTGGGGCTTTGGTGTGATCGGTATCTGGGCTGCGACATTAATTTTAACCTGCTTGCAAGGAACTGCTCCGTTCATTCTGAATTTTCCGCCGCTCGTTTTTCTCGGCCGGATTTCGTACGGCGCGTATCTTTCCCACCTGCCTCTCCTTGGCGTCTACATGTACTACCTCCAGCCGATCAACGCGTTCTCGATTCGCGGGTTGGTGATTTTCGTAATCTGGTTCGCCAGCGTCATACTCGTCTCCTGGCTCAGTTTTCGATTTATCGAGCTGCCGTTCTTGCGCATTAAAAACAGGCTTGGAGGAAGAGCGCAAATTCCCCGCTCGGACACAGCCATTTCCCGAGCTCCCGCCGGTTAAACGTTCAATACGCAGACCGTTGGTCTGTTTTCAGATAAACAATGGGTCACGGCGCGCTTGGTCGATTTTGATTTCCGCCTTCGTTTCATTCGGCGAGTCGTCGCCATTGGCCTTGGTTTGTCGCAAGTCGAAAATGATACATGTGTTTTCGTCGCGCACGATGACTCGATAATGAGCATCTAGATGCTCGCGAAATTTTTGATAATGATCGAGCCACCAAAATGCCGTAGCTGGCAGCAATAGGTATTGTGCGCCTCGGGCTCGGATGGCTTCCAAGCGGTTAATAGCCTCGGCGCTGTCGTTCGGACGGCGGCCATCATAGTTGCCGCCCTCCGAAAGGTAAATCCGACCTTCGGAGCCGTCGCCGGTATTCCAGGTGATGGTGGTTCGGCCGAATCGGTTTGGAACCGGGACCGGATTCGGGACAGCTATCAGGCATGCCTGATCTAGTGCAACAGGACCTACAGTAGCCCTCGGAGTCGCATCTGGGACGCCAGTTACTGAAATCGCGGCAAGCTGTTTCACGTATTCCGGCCCGCCAAAGAGCCGGAATTCGTACCTCATTCCAGCCTGGATCCAGGGCACGTCAGCCGAGCCTTTCGGACCCTGTCGAAAGAGCCGCCCTCGCTCATCGGCGCCCGTTTGCGGAAAATGCCATGCACGGCGGTCCCCCAATTTCAGTAGTTCATTTTTGCCGTTTGTGGCCACTGCGACGGTGGCGTGCAGCGGGAGGCTGGCCTGCGCGACCTCCAGGATTCGATCGCTCATTTGCAAGGACTCGTAGTAATCTTGCCAGTATCTCCTGCCAGTTTCGAATGCCTCGATGTGGGAATCCCTTCCTTTCACAAATTCCCACTGTGAGTCGAGGGCCTTGAGCATCTCTCGAAGCATGGATAAATGATCGGCAGACATACTGGAGCGGTGGAGCCGATAGTCTGCCACAAATCGGTTGTGACAGAAGATTGGAGAATCTCGCGTGATGCGAAGATATAAATCATAGTCAGCCCCTGGACCTAACGAGGGGTCGAAACCGTTGACGACATCGAACGCGGTCCGCTGGTAAATGACCGAACCAGGGCACCAAATTCGATAATTGCCCCGAAGGCTCATCATCGAGGAGCGACCCATCCGCGACAATGAGCCTGCAGAAACCAGCAGCGAACGCGCAGTCAGGATGCTGGCGCAGGCAATCAACTCCAACTCTCAGGGCCTCGGGCAGCAGCCGGTCGTCGGCGTCGAGGAAAACCAGGTATTCGCCCCGGCTTTGCTTGAACCCTGTGTTTCGGGCGCTTGCAACCCCCAAATTTTCCTGGCGAACGTACCGTACCCCCGGATAGCTGGCAGTCACCTTCGCAGTGTTGTCGGTGGAGCCATCGTCCACAACGAGGATCTCGCGATGGGAATAGGTTTGAGCTGATGCGCTCTCGATTGCCTCGTGAAGGAAATGTGCCTGGTTATAGCATGGTATGATTACTGAGGCGAGACCGGACTCCGGCATAGGCACGTTCTTGTGTGACCCGTCAGCGGAAACCGCGGCGCTCTGTTTTACCGCCTTGGCCACGCTCATTACGACGATTCGCGCAAGTCAAAGATGATACACGTCTCTTCATCTCGCGCGACGGCCGGGTACCGAGCTTCTACATGTTCGCGAAATTTTTGATAATGATCGAGCCACCAAAAAGATTTTGCAGGAATTACCAGGTATTGGGCGCCTCTCGCTTTGGTTGACTCCAAGAGATGCAAAGCTTCATCGCTATCGGCCGGATCGCGGCCCGCATACACACCCATGCTCGATACATATAGCTGCCCTTCGGAGCCGTCCCCAGTACTCCATGTGATATTAGTCACGCCCGGCTCCTCACTAGCGTGGACCGGATTTGGAATTGCCGTCAATAGAACCCCGTCCAGGCGCACAGGTTCTTGGGGCGCTGCTTCAGCGCTTGCGATCGGGAACGGATCCGCAACACCTTTAACCAAGACCCGGGCCAGTTGTCTTGAAAATTCGGGCCCGCCATAGAGGCTGAATTCGTATGTCATTCCGGCCTCGATCCAAGGCGACGTGATTGCCGAGCCTTCGGCTCCTTGGGCAAATAATTCTCCTCTGCGGTCCGGCTCCGCCGGTGGGAAATGCCAGGCTCGCCGGCCATCCAAACGAAGCAACTCCGTATTGCCAGAACTTGCGACGGCAATCGACGCATCCCGGGGAAGGTGCTCCCGGACGACTTGTTGGATCCTCGTCACCATTTGCTGAAAGGGGTAATCGTTTTTCCAAAACGATTGGCCGGCATCATACGCCTCTCTATAGTGGCAATTCGCCTTTACGAAGTTCGATTGTGCTTCGTGAGCGGCAAGTGCGGCATGCTGCATCCGCGAAACATCGCGCGACATGTTTGAACTGTGCTTTCGATATTCCGCAACTATTTGAGCGTGGCTATAAACCGGAAAATCTCTCGTAACTCGCAGGTACAAATCGTAATCTGCAGCTGGATTCACCTTGGGATTAAAACCGTGCACAAATTCGAAGACGCACCGCTGATAGAGCACTGTCGCAGGACACCAAATGTAGGTGCCCCCGCGAAGTAGCTGCACATAATGCTCGCGTTCTATTTGAAGCTGTTTTGGTGAAGGAAGAATCGCTCCTTTTGAATCGATCACCCGACAACGACCCGAAACAAACGCGCACTCCGGACGTTCGCGGATACAGCCGACTCCTGTTTCCAGTGCATGCGGAAGGAGCCGGTCGTCGGCATCGAGAAAAACGAGAAACTTACCGCGGCTATGCCGCAGCCCCGTGTTGCGAGCGCTCGAGAGACCGGCATTTTCCTGATAAACATAGCGCACCGGGGAATGGCGCCTAACAACTTCGGTGGTGTTGTCCGTTGAGCCATCGTCCACCACGATAATCTCGAAGTCCGAATAACTCTGCGTCAGAACACTCTTGATCGCTTGCTCAAGAAAATGGGCGTGGTTGTAACAGGGGATAATTACAGAAACTAGATTAGGAGGCGGGAGTGCCCCGTCGGCCCGGGTGTCAGCGCGATGAGCCACGGCTATTTTTTTTGGAGGCTCCGGGCTTTTCTCCGCACAGCAGGCGACTGTTCCGGACTGTCCGAATGCGCGTCGCCTGCATTGAGCCTGCGTTCTGCAGCTTCGTACAATGCTTTTGCCCGAATGAACCCTTTCATCTTGCAAGCGTTGAAAACCCACCAGTAAAGACTGCCGAGTTGATTCTCAAGAAGAGCACGTGCTTCCTCAGTTTCCCTGATTGCGGAGCTACGGCCCGAGATCATTCTTGCACTTCTCTTCCTAGCTTTCACCTGTTTTCTCGCACCTTTTCTCATCGGTCGTTTGGGCTCCGCGCTTGCGCTGGAGGCAATTTATGCATTTTCGGAATCAGTTTTTGTGGCACGCTTCATTTGGCTTTGCTCAACAAACCGCGGCGCAAATTAGAGTCAAGCGGTGACTGCTCTAGGCTGCCCAATAGCATCAGGCAAACTCCCCGATGACGCGCGCTTATAGACGATCTACTTTGCCATCATGGATCGAAATGATGGACGAGCCAGCGATCAATTGCGCCCGGTTGCTTTCAAGCTCGGCATCGCACCTTCTGCCGCAGCCTCAGTGCTTGTTACCATGGGCAATACGCGCGTGATCTGCGGCGTGACGACTGAAGAAAACGTGCCGCGCTGGATGAAAGAGCAAGGGGTGAACGGTGGCTGGCTAACCGCCGAATATTCGATGCTCCCGTACTCGACGCTAACGCGGAAACCGCGCGATATCGTAAAAGGACGAATCGACAGCCGCAGCGTCGAGATCCAACGCTTGATCGGGCGATCGTTGCGTGCGGTTGTCGATCTTGAGAAACTTGGACCGCGCACAATCTGGGTTGATTGTGATGTTTTGCAAGCCGATGGCGGTACACGCGCGGCAGCAATCACTGGCTCAAGTTTAGCCGTCGCGATAGCTTGCCGGAAACTAGCCAGAGAGAAAAAGCTGGACCTGCCTCCGGTTCAAAAATTAGTCGCCGCAGTGAGTGCTGGAGTTCTCGACGGAGAGACAATTGTCGATCTCGATTATGAGGAAGACAAGGCGGTTGCTGTCGATTTCAATCTGGTCGCGACTGAGGACGGCGAGTTTGTCGAAGTACTAAGCTCCGGAGAAGAATCGACATTTTCCGGGTCACAACTCAATGAAATGATCGCGCTCGGCCGCAAAGGGATCGCCGAGCTGATCGCAGCACAGCGCGCTGTGCTCGCACGGTTAATGGTGACGCCGCGGTCAAGCTAAATCATTTGCTGCCGCGGTAACGATAAGCTAAAGCCAGGACGACATGAAGAGGGCGCTCATTACCGGCATCACCGGACAGGATGGTAGTTATCTGGCCGATTTGCTGCTTGAGAAGGGCTACGAAGTGCACGGGATCATTCGCCGCGCGAGCACATTTAACACCTCGCGCATCGACCACCTTTATGCCGATCCACATATCAACGGCGTCCGAATGTTTCTGCATTATGGAGACCTCAGCGACTCGGTGAATTTGGTGAAGCTGCTTTACAACTTGAAGCCGGACGAAATTTATCATCTGGCCGCGCAAAGCCACGTGCGGGTGAGCTTCGATATTCCGGAATACACGTCGGACGTCACCGGTGTCGGCACGATCCGTATCTTGGAAGCGATTCGAGAAGTAGGGTTGCGTTCGCGTTTTTATCAGGCATCAAGCAGCGAAATGTTTGGCAAGGCGCAACAGGTACCGCAAACCGAGAAGACGCCGTTCTGGCCGCGCAGCCCATATGGTGTCGCGAAGACGTTTGCCTATTGGGCGACGGTCAACTACCGCGAGAGCTATGGCCTTTGCGCGAGCAACGGCATCTTGTTCAATCACGAAAGCCCTCGTCGCGGCGAAACTTTCGTCACCCGCAAAATTTCGCGCGCCGTCGCCGCGATCAAGCACGGCCTGCAAAAAGAATTGTTTCTCGGCACTCTCGATGCAAAACGAGATTGGGGATATGCACCCGAGTACGTCGAAGGGATGTGGCGGATACTTCAGCATGCAGACGGGGACGATTTTGTGCTGGCTACCGGCGAAACGCACACGGTGCGCGAGTTTGTCGAGGCGGCCTTTTCACATGTCGATCTCGATTGGAAGGAATTTGTCAAGCACGACCCACGTTATGAGCGTCCAGCAGAAGTAGACCTCTTAATCGGTGACCCCTCCAAAGCGAAAAAAATTCTTGGTTGGGAACCGAAAGTGCGATTCCGTGAACTCGTTCGCATCATGGTTGACGCGGATATGGAATTGCTTTCACGCAAGACTCCTCAGGAGCACCTCGGCAAATTGCCGTGAAATGGAGGGACGAACCCTGTCCCGTCCGATTTTATCTGGACGACACGGCGGTCGTCCTTCGATCTGACGAATTGCCATTCGGCCTGCTTATTTCCGCCAATTGCGCCCGTGGACTCATTCCCGGAATCACCGCCGCGAGCGGCGCATCGATAATAGTAACTTCCGCGCCGCGCCCCACGATTTCATATAAATTAATGATATCGCTGGAACGCATCCGAATGCATCCGTAACTAGCGGGGAAGCCAAGGTTCCGTTCCTCCGGCGTACCATGAATGTAAATCGTGCGCGCATATGCATTCGTGTTTTGAGACTCACGGCCTCGCAACCACAGAATACGCGTGACGATTGGATCGCGCCCTGGCGAATCTGGTACAACAATCTCGCCAGTCGGCCGTCGATCTTTGAAAACGGTGCCAGGCGTGGCGTGATCGCCAATTTTCTTTGCGATCTCCAGTTCGCCCAGTGGGGTACACGAGCTGCCCGGCCAATCGCCGAGGCCAAACTTGGATGTGGACACTGGATAGATGGCCATCAAGTTGCCGCGATCGAGAAGCGCTAACCTTTGCTCGCGCGTGCTGATGACGACGTGATGTCGTGTGTCGGGCGCGGCGCAGGACGCGATGACAACCGCGATAGCGCCGAGAAAGATTGCGCGAATGAAGATATCGATCTTCATCGGTTGAACCGGAAAAATTCTTCCGCAGTTTGGGTTGTCATTTCGGCCACGTCCTCCAGCGAAATGCCGCGTGCAGTCGCGATCGTTTCGGCGACGATGCGGGTGTGCGCGGGTTCGCAACGTTTTCCGCGGAACGGAACGGGCGCGAGATAAGGACAATCTGTTTCCACCATAAATTTCCAAATCGGAATTTGTGCCGCGACATCGCGAACGTCGGTGCCGTTCTTGAAAGTTACAATACCAGTGAAGGAAACGCGATGATCGAGATCGATAACTTCATTCGCCTGTCCGAGTGAACCGCCGAAACAATGGAATACGCCACGCAATTTTCCGGTGTACGGCTTCATGATTTCAAGTGTGTCCTCCCACGCGTCGCGTTGATGAATAACGACATTAAATCCTAGCTCAGCCGCCAGATCGAGTTGCTGCTGAAAGAGACTGGCCTGTCTCGACTTGTAGGCGCCATCTTGGATATTCGCCTCAATTTCCTCTTCTGTTTCACCTTGCAAAGCGCGAGCGAAGACTTGCACGTTCTTTTCTTTTGCGGCCTCGACGCTTGGTAGATGGTGATAATCTAGACCAGTCTCACCAATGGCGACTACGCGCTGACTTTGCGCCAAGTTGCGCAATGGTGTGATTATGTCTTCCGCGGCTTTTTCTGCAGAGGTCGGGTGCACTCCAATTACCGCGTAGATATTGGAATGCTTCTCGGCAAGATCGACAGCGCGCCGGCTGCTCTCCACTGAAGTGCCAATCGTGACGATTCGCGTGACACCAACGTCGACCGCGCGATGAAGCACATCATCAAGATCGTTGGCGACATCCGGATAATCGAGATGCGCGTGAGTTTCTACAAGTTGCGCGTTGAGAATTGAGCGTTGAGAGTTCATGCAGAAAACTGCCTTAGGTTCTGTCTCTCAACCCTCAACCAATAACTCTCAACTTCTGCATCACCATTCGATGATTGTGCTCGCCCAAGTGAGACCTCCGCCGAAGACAACCATCAGAATGTAATCGCCAGGTTCGATTCGTCCGCTGCGGTTCGCTTCATCGAGCGCGATCGCTACCGCTGCGGCGGAAGTATTTCCATAACGATCGAGATTTACAAACATCTTCTCTCGCGAAATACCGAGTCGATCCGCGATTGCTTCGATGATCCGGACGTTTGCCTGATGCGGAATGATACAGGCAATGTCCTCGATGGCCAATCCAGCTTGGTCGAGGGCTTTTTTGGCCGCCTTTAGCATTGCGGTCACCGCCTGTTTGTAAACCTCTTTGCCGGTCATGTGGATTGTTTGCAAGTTAAGATCGACATTTTCACGCGTGATCGGACAGCGCGAGCCGCCGCCGGGCATGAATAGAATATCGCTGTACTTGCCGTCACTGCCAATGTGGGTGCTAATCACGCCGTGAGCGCTTCCACGATGACGTAAAACAGCGGCGCCAGCGCCGTCCCCGAAAAGCACGCACGTATTGCGATCGGTCCAATTAGTAATCGACGTCAGCTTCTCGGCCCCGATCACCAGGACAGTATCGTGCGTGTGCGATGTGATGAACTGCTGTGCGATCTCAAGGCCGAAAAGAAAGCCGGCGCAGGCCGCGGAAATATCAAGACAAGCGGCCTTGGTGGCCCCGATCTTTTTCTGAACGAAACAGGCTGTCGCGGGAAAGAGCATGTCGGGAGTGGCCGTGGCGACGAGAATAAGATCGATTTCGGTGGGCGAAATTTTCGCCTGTTCGATCGCCTTCAGCGCCGCTTTCGCGGCCATGTCGCTCGTCTGTTCGTCTTTCGCGGCGATGCGACGTTCCTTGATCCCGGTGCGAGTCGTGATCCATTCGTCGCTGGTATCGACCATGCGCGACAGATCTTCGTTGGTCAGAACTTTTTTCGGCACGTAACTTCCAGTGCCGATGATCGAGACGGTGCGCCGCAGTTTAGCGGAGCGTGAGCTCGAGTGAGGCTGTCGTTTCATTGTAACGGCGAATCTCCTCGACGATATGCGGGTTTACCTGCTGTTCAATCGACTCGGCCGCAACCCGGAGTGCGCTCTTGATGGCGGGCGGCGTGCTGGCGCCGTGCGCGATGATGCAAATGCCGTTGACGCCGAGAAGCGGGCTGCCGCCGTACTCCTCGTAATTCGTTTTGTCCTTGATGGTTAGAAACGCATCCTTTGCCAGAAACGCGCCGGCCCTTCGCATCGGTGTGCGGTTGAGTTCGTGTCTAAGCCACTGGAAAATCGCCACCGCGATTGACTCACACGTCTTCAAAATCACGTTCCCGACAAAACCGTCGCACACCACAACCTCGACAGGATCCTCGAATAGATGTCGGCCCTCAATATTGCCGACAAAGTTGAGCGAACTCTTCTTCAGCATTTTGAAGACTTCCTTGGTCTTCTCAGTGCCTTTCACGTCTTCTTCTCCGAGCGATACCAGACCGACTGTCGGATTCTTGTAGCCGAGAACGTGGCGCGAATAAACGGAGCCCATGAACGCGTATTGAAGAAGGTGTTCGGGCCGTGCGTCGATGTTTGCACCTGCATCGACTAAGACAAAAACATTCGTTTCTGTTGGAAGCACCGCCGCGATTCCGGGACGGTCGATGCCCGGTAAAGTCCGAAGCTTGATCATGCTCGCGGTGACAGCTGCACCGGTGTGACCCGCGCTCACGATCGCATCCGCCTGGCCGCGTTTCACAAGATCGACGGCACGGCTCACGGACGAATCTTTTTTCCGGCGGACCGCTGACCAGGCGCGATCGCTCATCTCCACCACCTGGCTAGAATGCACGATGTCGATCCGTGAATCGTTGCAGCGATGTTTCCTCAACTCGCTTTCGATCTTGGAAGAGTCGCCGACGAGATAAAGCTTGTTGATCTGATGATAGTCGCGCAGCGCCATCACGGCGCCAGCTACGAGATTAGGCGGGCCGAAATCGCCGCCCATCGCATCCAGGGCGATCTTCATTGGTGGGAAACTTTGCGAACTAAAGCGTCTGATTGCAAAGCGAAAAATGGAGGCACTTGTGCCAAGCGCCTGTTGTTCCACGTCGGCAGCTGGCACAGCCGCCGCTTGAAACTACTTTCCTTCGAGCGTCAGCACTTGTCGCCCACGGTAATAACCACACGACGGACAAGCGGTATGCGATACGACTGCGCTGCCACATTGCGGGCATTTGTTTAGCGACGGGGCGTGCCAGCGGTTCGCCGCTTTGCGCGAACGCGATCGCATCTTCGAAGTTTTGCGTTTTGGGACTCCCATATTTGACGAGGCGAGAAAGAAGCAGGAAACCGAAGAAAGACAACTCTGAAACCTATTTTCGTTTTAACTTTAGCTTGTCCAGCTCGCTCCAGTTTGATTTGCCTTTCGTCTCCTGCTCCGCCATCTCGATGTGCTTCGCTTTACAAATGCGACCGCCGTCGCGATCGCAATGCGGGTGCGCGGGCAGATTCAGCAAAAGATCTTCTCGTATGAATGGCGTAAGATCGACAGCCTCCGGCCCTCGCAGCTCGGTATGCACTGCAAATGCGGTGACTTCAATCTCGTGGACAAACTTTTCAAGACAGGATACACAACGCAGTTCGACTGGCTGCGAAAGCGATCCGTTCACCCAGAGCGCTCCGGACGACACGCCGATGTCGATGTTGTAGTGAAGCAGACCAGCGCATCGAATTCCTTCTGCTTCCAGCTGCGGAATTGAGCATGCTTCTTCGCCTTCAAGATGCAGTCCCTCGGCCGGGATTTGTTTAAGATGTGCTTTCATCGAGTAAATTTCCTGTTCAGCGCCTTGGCGACGCAAGTCGGGACAAAGCTGGAAACATCGCCCCCAAGACTCGCGATTTCTTTCACGATTCGGGAGCTAAGGTAAGTGTAATCCTCCTTCGGCATGAGGAAAATCGTTTCCACAGCGGCATCGAGTTTTCGGTTCATCAGCGCCATTTGAAATTCAAATTCAAAGTCGGAAACAGCTCGCAAACCGCGAATGACGGCGCCCGCCTTTTCCGCCCTGGCAAATTCGACCAGTAATCCCTTGAAATGGGTGATTCGCACACTGTTGATCTTTCCGGCGGTTTCTCGGAGCAAATCGAGACGTTCCTCTAGTGAGAAAAGCGGCTGTTTCTCGTCATTGTGGGCTACAGCCACAATGACTTCATCGAATAGTTTTCGGACCC
>QHMQ01000142.1 GCA_003217835.1 Verrucomicrobiota bacterium | reverse complement strand
AAATACGCCAGTACCGGCAGACGATTGCACTCCGGACATTGCGCCGTCGATCCAAAGCGAATTCCGTACGGCAGTAAAGTTGTTTTCCCGGATCGGGCCTGCACCGCGGTTGACACCGGACCGGCGGTCATTAGTCGCAAAGCCGCTCGTCTATGCGGACGAACTGCGAGCCAACTGAAGGCCATCGTAGTCGACCGATTTTTTGAAACAAAGCGAGAGGCGATCGCGTGGACGAACGCGCATCCGCACTTTATGACGCTTCAAGTTTTCCAGCCCGGATCTCAAGCAGAACCATCCGAGCTCTGATTAATTGGAAATAAAAGATCGGATCGCTTCTACCAGCGCGAGAGGCGCTTATGACTGAGATCACGATGCGTTGCTAGACAGGCAGGCAAATGGCTGTAGATAGATACAGATGAAAACGATCAACGCGCCAATTCGCGCCGCCCGCCGCGGTGGGCAGGCGGCATAAAGGCCCGTTCGATCTCGCCAAGTTGGAGCCCGCAATTCGCGGCACCCCAGTGGTCGAATCTTACCACGCGCGGGTTTTTGCGCCGGTCCTCTCGAACCGCATTCGGGAATCACACTTAACAATTTAGAAATTTATGAAACCAACACCTCAAATCAGTCCCAGTCAGCACGCTTCCCGGAATTTTCCGTTAACGGATTATTCCTTTCAAGCCACCGTCGACGCCAAGTCGGGTTCTTCTCCAGTTGTTCCGGCGAAGAAGGCGCCCGCCTTCCACAAACTAAGCAGTGAATTTTTCGGCGCAGAAACAAGCCGGGATTATTTCGCCGAGCTTTTGTTCTTCATTCTGATCGCTGGCATCGCCGCGTGGCCAATTATTTCGGCCATCGTTGCCGTGATTCGCCTACTCCGGAATTACTAAGAGCGGGAGCAGTGGCGGGAAATTACAACTTCGCGTAAACGCCGAGCAAAGGACGGTGCGATGGAGTTTTCGAATTGAAGTCGCTGACGAAACCGTCCCGGGTGCGGATCTCGACGTGACCGGCGGCACGGTTCGCGCCGTAGACGAGCACCGACCCAACTGGCGCGGCGAACGGATCGCTCATCGATAATTTTTTGAATCCGTAATTACTGACGAGGTCCTTGGCGGCGTCTTTCGCGAGTTCGCTCTTGGGACGCGAATCGATAACGCCGGAAGCGAGCAATGCCTCTTTGACATAATGCCAGCACATCGAGCGCGAATGTGCATGGGCGCGTTCCTGCGCGATCGTCGCCGCCTGCATCAGCTTGCCATCGATGTGCCGATCGACCTTGGCAAACGGGTAAACGATCTGCTTTGGATAATAATGCGTAATGACGGACGCTGATTCCTTTTTGCCCTCTGGGGTCCTGTAGCTGTAATGGGTGATAGGCCGTATGCTTTCACTTCTCTTTTCCATCGCGAACACTGGCTCCGGTTTTTTCGTGATCGCTTGCACAGTCTCCTTTTTGGTCTTCTGCTCGGGACTCTTTTCTTTCGCGTTCACCAGTGCTGGTTTTTTCGTGATCACTGGCGCCGTTTCTTTCGTAATAGCTCGCACCGTATCCTTCTTGTGCGCGTGCGCGGCTGCGCTGGAAATGACTAGAAGCGATATAGTTGCCAATGCCAGGCAGGCCGGTCGCGACATGGAGGCGAGGTATGCCGGGAATTACGACGTTCGGCAAGCATTTTTATTTTCACTCTTCTGCCGAAAAGCAATGGGCGATCCACGGACGAGGCGAATAAAGCCGTGAAAACGCGCCGCTTATTTTCCTGGCACGTCAGTCAACGCTCGCGCGCGTGGCCGGCCCACGTCACTGGTCGTAGGGAGGATAATCCTGTCCGGACTGGGGCGGCGATGTCGTCTGCCCGCGCTCCATGTAAGGCCGGCGGTGGCGTTGTGGGGTGAATTCGCCTTCCTCGCCAGAATCCGGCGCGACGATCATTCTGCGACCGGAGGGCAAACGGAAAATCAGCTTTCCATCAGACGTGATCCCAACCACCCGCGCGTTCCCCGATCGCCCTCGGCGTGGCGCCGGTTGCGAGTCCCGCTGGTCAAGAAAAGATTGCCCAGTTCCGGCCCGGTTCGATGTCAATCCGGCGGCTCTATCACTTTGAGTCGGCGAACTCGACTCGTTGGCGATAGACGGCTGTGGCGCAACGTTGGCTTGCGCGGATGAAGCGACCTGCCCTTGACCTGAGTTGTCAGCTTGGGTGGAAGCATTGGGATTCGCGTTTGGGGCATTGGCAGGAGTTGTCGCTCCGGCCGACTGCGAATTCGCTGTTTGCTCCTGCAGAATATTTGGAGGCGGATTTTGGGTCGCCGGTGACGCGTTCGCTGTTGGCTGATTGCCAACAATCGGCGGGGCATTTGTCGCTTGCTCTGACGGAGGCGGCGATGTGTTGGACACACCGATGGGAACACCGATCACCTGCTTGGCGGTCGTTCGATGCCGGAACGGATTAATATCGTCTGGCAACAGAAATGCGCCGGCCACTCCCACCGCCAGGAGCAAAGCTGCGACGACGAGTATTCCACGCAACACTTGGACGAGTGGCGTCGGCGGTGTCCTCGGTTCTTTCGACGTCGCTGCCGCCAGAGGAATTCCGAGTTTTCGACCGAATGCGTGACGTTTTTCGATCTTTGCCAGGCATTTCAAAATTTCCCCCTCAAACGCGACGAGGTCCTGCGGGCGTTTGTCGGGACTGCCATGCAGCATGTGGGCGAGCAAATTCTGCAACGCCTTTGGAAACCGGCGCAGGTCTCGAGGGCGCACTTTAGCCGGAGGCGCAGCGCCCGTCAGCAGAAAGTACATCGTTGCGCCGAGAGAATAAATCGCCGAGCGGAAATCGACTATGCCATGCTGCAATTGCTCCGGGCTGGCAAATTGCCGCGCCACTGAAGAATCTACGTCGGGTGCCTCGCCTGGTTGAGAATGAAGCTTGGGTCCAACGGAACTGACGTCGACCAGCTTTACAAACGGCCAACCACCTTCGGCGGTCGGCCCGGGGACAATTAATAAATTGGACGGCTGAATCGCACGATGCGTGAGCCTGTGAAAACTGGCGGCCGACAGCGCGCTGGCTACTTGCGCTGCCACACGCAAAACGGCGTCAGGCGGCATCGGC
Source organism: Verrucomicrobiota bacterium (assembly GCA_003217835.1). Taxonomy (GTDB): domain Bacteria; phylum Verrucomicrobiota; class Verrucomicrobiia; order Chthoniobacterales; family UBA10450; genus Udaeobacter. The sequence goes on along the minus strand of QHMQ01000142.1, from coordinate 6,945 downwards.
CCATGCTCCTCAATCCACGAATCGACTGTCTCACCCTCCAGATATTCCGAGACATACACGAATTGCCCGGCTTCTTTTCCGAAATCTAGAACTTTTGCAATGTTGGAGTGATGGAGCTGCTGGGCAGGGCGCGCCTGTTCCTCGAATTGCTTCTGTACCTCCGGGTCGATGTTTGCGATCGGGATGAGCTTCAGCGCAACTGGTTCGCCGGACCGCTTGTCTACGGCTTTGTAAGTAATCGCCGCACCGGCTCGCCCGAGTTCTCGGGGAGCCCCATCGCGATCGACGGAGATTCGGTAGTGCTCAAGGAAAGTTGTGTGTTCCATATCGTGTCGTGGCCCGCGGTAAGAGCCAAAACGATCAGACCCCGACTATATCATTTAACCTGAATTTCGGCCACGAGTTGCTCATTCTAAATCCGGAGGCGAAGTCGCGGACACTGCGGAGCGCCGCAACCGGCTACCCCCGCTTGGATTCGAACCAAGAATAACGTCTCCAAAGGACGCTGTGTTACCTAAGCAGAGCAATTTATTTGACGGATAGACTGACGGATTAGTTTAGTAATTCCGGTTTTGGTGTGGCTTCTTGACAGCTCAACAGACGCGCAATCCCCGCGTTATTACCACCGAAAGGCAATAGATCACCGCGTTCTTGTACCAGAGATCGTTAATCATCGTCTCGGCCTCGACAGAGCCGCCCGAAATTGTGAGAGACGGGGGAAAGCGCGGAGTCAACTTATTTGAATCGTAGCAGAGGTAGACCGTATCAAACAGCTAACAACTGCGGTCGGTGTTCTAACGCCTTTTCTTGCCACCGCTGCGGCGTTTCCGCCGCGCACGCGACGATGTCGTTCTTTGCCGACGTCTTGTCGATTTGCCCGACGCGCGTACCGTTCGCTTGCGCGTTCTTGCTGTCGGCGATCGTCGAGGTCCTTTCCTTATCGCAGCCTTGCCGCGTGATCGCCGGCCCGCTTTGCGTGACTTAGGCAAGGACTTTTTCACCGGCTGTCGTTTGAGCGCACGTTTCGAAACTGCGACAGCGCGTCTAACGACTTTCCGAACTGGCCGCTCGCCGGTCGCGGCTTTTCCCGCGACAGCACCGACTACTCCGCCAACGACTGCGCCAATCGGGCCGGCTATACTGCCGATTGCCGCACCGGTTATGGCGCCAGCTGTTTGCTTCGGGATCGACGGAACCTGGATGTCTTCAGATGATTGCGGGCTTTGTTTCTTTTCTGGGTTTGGATGGTCAGGCATAAATGACGGAACTCCTCGATATCTTTGATTCGTTACAAAGATATTTCGGATAACAAAGTCGGTACAGCCGTAACCAAGTTAAAATCCCACTTCTCATTCGCGATTAGCAACTGACTTCAAGTTCAAGAAATGCCGTCAGCTTTTCGCCAGCGCTAGCGATGACATTTTGTTGCAACGCGCTGCAGCCGCAAAAGAGCCGTGAACTTCATAGGTAAACCTCCTATCGCGGGTGGCTACCCCGCTTGGATTCGAACCAAGAATAACGCCTCCAAAGGGCGCTGTGTTACCGTTACACCACGGGGTATCGCAATTTCGGGTTTTAGATTGGCGATTTTGGATTAAATCGCAATCGGCAAAATCCGCGGGGCGCAATTCCCTCGGCCAAATGACGATTCGCCAATCCCGGAAACCGGCTTATATTTCTGGTTCGCCTTTATGAAGGAATTAAGCGTAGAAAACTTGCACGTGACCATCGCCGACCAGGAGATCGTTCGCGGACTGACTCTTCGCGTTCCGCGGGGCGAAGTACACGCGCTCATGGGCCCGAACGGCTCAGGGAAAAGCACGCTCGCCAAGGTGTTGGCCGGCCACCCCGATTATCAGGTTACCAAGGGCAAAGTGATGATGGATGGAGAAAATCTTCTCGAGCTTGAACCTGATGAACGGGCGCGTCGTGGTCTTTTCATGGCTTTCCAGTATCCGAGCGAAGTTCCCGGCGTCACGATCGCGAATTTTCTGCGGGCGGCTATCCAGTCTCGCCTGCCCGAGGGCGAAGAGCTCGAGGCAACCGACTATTACGCAAAACTTTACGAGAAAATGGAGTTGCTCGGGATGGACCGCTCGTTTACGTCGCGCGCGGTCAACGAAGGTTTTTCTGGCGGCGAAAAAAAGCGCACGGAAATCCTGCAACTGGCCATGCTCGAGCCAAAATACGCCGTGCTCGATGAGACCGACAGCGGCCTGGACATCGACGCGCTCAAGACCGTTGCGCACGGAGTGAATTCGTTGCGCGGTCCCGATCTTGGCGTATTGTTAATCACGCACTATCAGCGCCTCCTGAACTATATCATTCCCGACCACGTCCACGTCATGGTGGCTGGGCGAATTGTTAGGAGCGGCCGGAAAGAGCTCGCGCTCGAGCTCGAAGAAAGAGGTTACGATTGGGCGCGCGAAGGGGCGGCTGAACCAGTGCTCAGATAACCAAGGATTCACAATGAAAACCGAAACATCAGCAGTAGACATTAATCGAAACATCGGGGATTTTGCTTACCCCGAAGTCCACGTGCGCGATGCGGGTGCCGGGCTGAGCGAGAAAACGATCCATTATATTTCGGATGTTAAAGAAGATCCGGATTGGGTTCGCGAATATCGTCTCAGAGGCCTGAAGACATTTTTGGAAAAACCGCTGCCGACGCATTGGGCGAGCAAAGACTTGGAAGCGATCGACTTTGATAAAATCCGTTACTATCTCTCGCCCGGGACGGCGGCGAAGCGCAGTTGGGACGAAGTGCCCGAGGACATCAAGCGCACATTCGAGCGGCTCGGAATTCCCGAGCAGGAACGAAAATTTCTCGCCGGAGTCGAAGCGCAGTTCGACAGCGAAGCCGTTTATTCAAACATCAAGAAAGCGGTCGGCGAACAAGGCGTCATCTTCGTCGGATCAACAGAGGGCCTTAAGAATCATCCCGAGATTTTCCGGAAATGGTTCGGCAAAGTCATCCCGATCGGCGACAACAAATTCAGCGCGTTGAATTCCGCTGTGTTCAGCGGCGGCTCGTTCATCTATGTCCCGCCAGGGGTGAAAGTGAAACATCCGCTCCAGGCTTATTTCCGCATCAACGCCGAAAATTTTGGCCAGTTTGAGCGCACGCTCATCATCGCCGATGAGGGCTCGGAAGTGACCTACATGGAAGGTTGCACGGCGCCAAAGTTTAATACCACGACGTTGCACAGCGCGGTGGTCGAACTGGTCGCGCTCAAGGGCGCCAAGATTCAGTACATTACCGTCCAGAACTGGTCGGCGAATGTTTTTAACCTGGTGACGAAGCGTGGTCTGGCCCACGAAAATGCCGAGGTAAAATGGATCGATTGCAATATCGGCTCGCGCCTGACAATGAAATATCCGAGCGTGATCATGAAAGGACGCAAAGCGCGCGGCGAAGTTCTCTCGATTGCTCTCGCCAATGATGGTCAGCATCAAGACACCGGCGCGAAGATGATCCACGCGGCGGATGAGACTACCAGCAATATCATTTCCAAAAGCATCTCCATCGGCAAAGGCCGGGCTACGTATCGCGGTTTGGTCCACGTGCCGAAGCATCTCAAGAATTGCAAGAATAACACCGAATGCGACGCGCTCCTGATTAACGCGACCAGTCGCACCGATACCTACCCGGCAATTACCGTGCGCGGTACCGGCAACGCCGTTCAACATGAAGCAAGTGTCAGCCAAGTGAGCGCGGAGCAGATTTTCTACATGCAACAGCGCGGGCTGACCGAAGCGCAAGCGATGAGCTTGAGCGTGAACGGATTCGTCAACGATCTCGTCCGCCAATTCCCGATGGAATACAGCGTCGAGCTCAAACGCCTGATCGAGCTTGAGATGGAAGGCTCGGTTGGATAACTTTTCCCGCTAATCTCGAACGCAAACGGCGGTCTGCGGACCGCCATTTGTGTCTAAGATCGACAATGCGCCACGACTCGACAGTTCTGGATGAAGCGATTGAAAGCGGATCGGCGAACGTTCCGCGCGCGATCCTTTCTGGCCCAACAGGCTCAGGTAACTTTCCAGACTGGTTCAACGATCAACAGGCCGCCGCTTGGAAGCAATTTCAAGCGTTGCCGAATCCAACGCGAAAAGATCAGGCCTGGCGATTTTCCAATGTCGGTCTTCTCGATCTTGCGCCATTCAAGGTCGGCGGAGTATTGCCGGACAAGGAGCGTAACGCGATTCTCGAGCAATCGCGCGGGCTCGATAAAGTCGCGGCGCGTTTGATTTTCGCCGGTGACCAGCTCATCGAACGCGATGTTGTTTCCGATCAGCTGAAAAAGCGCGGCGTCATTTTCCAACCGCTTGAGCGCGCCATCGTCGAGCACCGCGAATTGTTTCGAAAACATTTCATGTCCCAGCCAGCCATCCTCGGCTCGGCCAAGTTCGCCGCATTGCATCAGGCGATGGTCTCGTCGGGAACATTTCTTTACGTGCCGCGCGGCGTCGAAATCGAACTGCCGATCGAGATTTTCCATTGGTTGCACGGCGAAAACGCTTCCGTCTTTCCGCATTTGCTTCTCGTTACCGATGAGCTCGCGAAAGTTACCGTGATCGAATCGTTTCGCTCGTTAGACCAACAGGCGCCCGGGTTTGCCTGCGGAGTGAACGACTTAATTACCGGCCCAGGTGCGAAAGTGGCTTACATATGCGCGCAAGACTGGGGAACCAACGTCGTCGCCCTGCAAATGAACACGACAATCGTAGATCACGACGCGTCGGCCATGAGCCTGAATCTGCATCTTGGCGGAAAATATTCGCGCTTCGAGAGTCTCAGCCGGCTTAGCGGCGAAGGCGGACGCAGCGACCTGCTCGCGATTTCGGTCGCAAACGGCACTCAGGAGTTTGATGCGCGCACATTGCAGGATCACGTATCGCCGCATACCGCCAGCGATCTCCTTTACAAAAACGCGCTCGACGATCGCGCCCGCACCACCTTCGGCGGTCTTATCCGGGTCGAGCCGCACGCCCATTTTACCGACGCTTATCAAAAGGTCCGCAATCTTCTCTTGAGTGACGATTCCGAAGCGAACTCGATGCCCGGCCTCGAAATTCTCGCAGACAACGTCCGTTGCACTCACGGCGCCACCTCCGGCCAGATCGACAAAGACGAACTTTTTTACCTCCGTACCCGCGGCATTCCCGTCTCAGTCGCGCAACGCCTCATCGTCAGCGGATTTTTAAACGAAGTGATTCAGCGGCTCGATCATGAGGCGATAGCTGATCATTTGCGTCGATTGATCGACGATAAATTTGCAAACGGATAGCGTCGTCCCGGAAACGACCACTCTTTATCATTTCGCCAGCGCTTCTTCTGGACTTAATTCGAAATTGATTTTCACGTCGTAATGATCGCCATTGCCGAACACGGCTGGCAATGGATCAACTTGCGTCACGCGTTTCGCAATCGCCGCCACCGATTCATCCACGACGACGTTTTCGGACGGCTTGATGATTTCGAATTTAGAAACGCGCCCATCTTTCTCGATTCGGACTTTGACCAGCGTCGAAATCTTGCTCCCGGAGGCGATATTCGTCGTCGGCTGCGTCCATGCGCTATAAAAACGATCGTGCAACATATTGCCATACCAGCCGGATTCCGGTGCGCCGCCCCTGCTGCCAGCGCGTCCACCTGTGCCCGCGGAGGTTTCTTTGCTGGCGTTATGAGACGGAGGTCCGTTCTTCGCTGGAGCACTTTTCTCGATCTTCTTTTTCTCTGCGTTCGTATCGGCGGGTTCCTCTTTTTGACTGGATTCCACCGAAGTCGGTTTCACTATCGGTGAAGATTTTGCCAACACGGTTTTTTTGGGAGTTGGTTTTGGTGTCGGTTTGGGTGTCTGCTTCGGAGTTGGTTTCGGGGTTGGCTTCGCCTTTGGCGTGGGACTCGCAGTCGGCTTGCGAGTAGGTGTTGGTGTTGCCGCCGGTTTCGGCGTCGGCAATTGGATTTCGCTCTTCGCGGCGGTTAGGAGAGGGTTTTCATCTTCCGGCTCATCCGACTTCAACTGCGTTTGTTCGGCCTTAGCAGCTAAAACTTTTACGGGCGACGCCGCGGCGCTCTTTGTTTCGGCTGCACCATTTTCGGCGCTACCGATCCAAACGACGCTTTGTGCATTTGAGGGGCTCCTGGTTTGCAGACTCCAGCGGATCAACCCCACCAGAACGGCAATATGCGCGAGTGCTATCAGGGTGACGTTTCGCCAGAAGCGGGCGTCTTTCGACATCGTCTATTTCGTTTCCGCTCTCGTGGCGATGCCGACCTTGGTGATTTGCGCACGTTGCAATGCGTCCATCAAGCTGACCAATTTTTGGACAGGCAATTCGCGGTCTGGTCGAATCACGACCGCCACATCTGGATTTCGCTGCTTCATCTCGAGCAATCGCGCGCTGAGCGTCTCAGGATCGACAATTTGATTGTTGAATCGGATCGTTTCGGTGCGGTCGATCGAGATTGTTTGCACTTGCGATGAAGTGATCGGCGGAGTGGTCGCTCCGCTGGATGGGATCACCAGGTTCATGCTGTTTTCGAGCAACGGCGTCGTAATCATGAAAATGATCAGCAGCACGAAGGCGAGATCGAGCAACGGCGTGATATTGATCTCGCTGAGGGTCGTCAAACTGGTGCGCTGCGAGTAACGTCTCATCTTCGAAATTCCGGCGCGCGCACATTGTGATCGACGTACTTATGCTCAAACTCGGAGGCGAGTTCGGCGGCAAAGTTGTCCATCTCGACGATGACGCCACGAATGCTGGTGACGAGAAAATTGTAACCGAACATCGCCGGGATGGCGACGCAGAGCGCGGTCACTGTGGTAATGAGCGCGCCGGAAACGCCGGGCGCCATCGATACCAGACTGGGCGAACCAGCTTCAGCCACACCGGTAAACGCGTCCATCACGCCCCAGACTGTGCCCAGCAATCCAA
>QHMQ01000141.1 GCA_003217835.1 Verrucomicrobiota bacterium | reverse complement strand
AAACAAACGCAGGGGTTGTCGATCTTGCCGAAACGCGGCGAGGAAACGGGCGTTCTGTTGCCGCGCGAACCGGATGACGCGCAACTTCGTGATCATGATCGACCAACTGAAGATCGAGACGACCGCGAGTAGAGAAAGGACGGCCTTTCCTGCGATCGTCGCGTGACCGAACGCGAAAACCAGACCGCCGGCCGCTAACAACTTCGCAATGAGCATCGCCGCGTCACCTGCGTAAGTAATACCGCAATTTCGCAGAAAGCGAACTGTTTCGTGCGCCTAATTAAGCTTTTTCGGATATGTTGGCCGAATTTTTGCCGCGACGATGAATCCAGCCCCAATCA
>QHMQ01000140.1 GCA_003217835.1 Verrucomicrobiota bacterium | reverse complement strand
ATGTCAGGAAGGCTTTCAGGATTTCGATGTGGCAATTGCCACGCCGACGGCGATGGCGGAGGTGCGCAAGCTTGGAAAAGTTTTAGGACCGCGCGGATTAATGCCGAATCCGAAGGCTGGGACCGTGACCGATGACATAGCGAAGGCGGTGCAGGAAGTAAAGGCTGGTCGCGTCGAGTTTAAGCTGGATAAGAACGGCAATGTCGCGGTACCGGTTGGAAAATTTTCATTTGAAGAAAACGCGCTCGTCGAAAACGGAAACGCGGTGATCGAGGCCGTCGTCCGGGCGCGTCCGGTGACCGCGAAAGGACATTACCTGGAAAGTGTGACAATCAGTGCGACAATGTCCCCCGGTGTGCATGTCGATCCAGCGCCGTACTTGAGAGTGTAGGCAGAAGAATCGACAATCCTAGATCGCCATCATGAGACCAGAAAAAACCAGCATCGTTTCAGATCTCTCCGAGAAATTGAAGCGCTCACCGTTTGTGCTCGTGACCGATTACCAACGCATGAAGGTCGGCGATTTTGGCGAATTACGAAACCGGCTCGCGCCTGCAGGGGCGGAGGTGCACGTAGTGAAAAATAATTTTCTTAAACGCGCGATGACTGATTCCGGTTTTCCCCATATGAGCGAGACGTTAATTGGCCAGACTGCTGTCGTGACGGGTGAAAATGATGTGGCGCCAGTTGCTAAAATTTTTAAGACATTTGCGGCCGAATTTAAAATCGCCGCGCTGAAGATTGGGTTTGTCGATCGCACCGTTCTCTCCACGACAGAATTGGAAATATTGGCCGACCTTCCGCCGCGCGAAATTTTGCAGGCGCAATTACTAGGGCTGCTCCTTTCTCCGGCGACGCGTCTGGTACGTTTATTGAACGAACCAGCGTCTGCCCTGGCGCGGCTCCTAAGAGCGAAATCTGAACAGGAGGGCGCGTCCGCACAAGCAGCGACGTAAAGAATTTCCTCCCGTGATGGCGGGAGTGGAAGTAAACCAAAAAAACGTCCGGGCTGATGGCTGTCGGCCTTAATTCTTCGAAGGCTTTCGGAGGCGGCGAACCGAGGAAAAGAAAATGGCAGATACAGATAAATTGGTGGAGCAACTCAGCGGCCTGACCGTTCTCGAGATTGCTGGATTGGTGAAACAGCTCGAAGAAAAATGGGGCGTGAGCGCGGCTGCTCCCGTGGCAGCAGCAGCTAGTCCTGCAGCAGGCGGGCCCGGCGGAGGCGCAGCAGCGGCGCCAGCCGAAGAAAAAAGCACATTCGAAGTTGTCCTAACAGAAATGGGTTCGAATAAGATTGCCGTAATTAAAGAAGTCCGGGGTGCCGTGCCCGGACTTGGATTGGCGGAGGCCAAGGCGCTGGTCGAAGGAGCTCCCAAAACAATTAAGGAAGGCGTGACCAAGCAGGAAGCCGACGAGATGAAGAAAAAGATCGAGGCGGCTGGGGCGAAGGTCGAAATCAAATAATTGGTTTTTCCCGGCCGCCGTCGCATAAATGTCTTGCGCGGCGGCCGTTTTCGCTTAACTTCAAATTTCGTTAGAGATAGGCAGACTTATTTTTAACCCGGCACTCGACGGCAAGATACAAAACTGGCAACGGAACGGTGGAGGTCGATTTGACAAGCCGCTGTTTTGGGGTCATTGTTGCGCCCCTCGCCCGTCGCTGATCCCGTAAAATCTTGCCCGTGTCGGCCACTATTTGGGGTGGCCGCTGCGAGGTTAACCCTTGGTCTAGTCATTATGTCGGAACGCATTTACTTCGGAAGCATTAAAGAAGGTATCGAGCCACCGAATCTGATTGAGGTTCAGCTCAATTCATACGTCGATTTCCTGCAAAAAGACGTCCCATTTTCCAAACGGAAAAATCATGGGCTGCAGGCGGTTTTCAAAGAGGTCTTTCCGATCGAAAGCTACGATGAAAAGGCGGTGCTCGATTTTAGTCATTACGAGATCGGCGAGCCAAAATTGAGCGCGCTGGAGGCGCAACGCGAAGGCCAAACTTACAGCGCGCCGCTGCACGTCACTTTCCAATTACGCGAGGAAAAGGGGACGAAGGAAGAGAAAGTTTACATGGGCGAAATTCCGCTCATGACGCCGCAAGGCACTTTCGTGATCAACGGTGCGGAGCGTGTCGTAGTCAGCCAACTGCATCGTTCTCCAGGGATCGCTTTTGAATCCACAATCCACCTCAACGGGAAAGTGCTCTACAGCTTCCGCATCATTCCAGACCGGGGTTCCTGGATTGAGGTCCAATTTGATACGGCCGATCTACTTTATATCTATCTCGATCGACGCAAGCGCCGCCGCAAATTTCTCGCCACCACTTTCCTGCGCGCGCTTGGCTACGGCTCCGACGAAGAAGTCATTAAACTCTTTTACAACATCGAGAATCTTAAGCTGAGCGACAAGCTCGACGAGGAGAAGCTGGCCACCAAAGTGCTCACCGCGGAGATCCGCGATGGCGAGGTGACGGTCGCGCGCGCCTTCGAACCCCTCACTCTAGCGACAGTCCGCCAGATAATGGCACTCAAGGTTCACGATGTGAAAGTGATCGATATTTCGCACGATGACACGGTCGTGAAGGCGCTTAGGAAAGATCCGGCGCACGACCAGGAAGAAGCGCTCAAGGACATTTACCGGCGTCTTCGCCCGGGCGATCCGCCGACTGTGGCCAATGCTCGCGCTTTGCTCAAGAGGCTCTTTTTCGATCCAAAGAAATATGATCTTGGACGCGTCGGCCGTTACAAAATCAATCAGAAACTTGGGATTAATGTCGATTCGAGTGAGCGTATTTTGACCGACAAAGATTTTATCGCGGCAATCAAGTATTTGATCAGTCTGCGCCGGGGCGAAGGCACGCTTGACGACATCGATCATCTGGGGAGTCGTCGCGTGCGCACGGTGGGTGAATTGCTGGCCAATCAATGTCGCGTCGGTCTTGCTCGCACCGAACGTCTGGTCAAGGAGCGTATGACGCTATTCGACATCAACGTGGACGGAATGACGCCGCAGAAGCTGATCAATCCAAAAGCGCTGAGCGCGGTCATCCGCGATTTCTTTGGCCGATCGCAGCTTTCCCAGTTCATGGATCAGACGAATCCGCTGGCGGAATTGACGCACAAACGTCGCTTGTCCGCGCTCGGACCCGGGGGTCTAAGCCGTGAACGCGCGGGGTTCGAGGTGCGCGACGTTCATCCGTCTCACTACGGCCGCATTTGTCCGATCGAGACACCGGAGGGTCCGAACATCGGTTTGATCAGTTCGATGAGCACCTTCGCGCGCATCAACGAATTCGGTTTTATCGAAACGCCTTATCGCAAGGTAGAAAAGGGTCGCGTGACGGATCAAGTTGATTATCTCACGGGTGATCGCGAAGAGAGTTTTCTCGTCGCGCAGGCGAATGCGCCGATAGACGGGCGAGGGCATTTTACCGGGGAAAAAGTCTCGGTGCGCTATCGTGGGGACTTCCTCGAAGTCGACCCGTCGAAGGTGCATTACATGGATGTATCTCCGAAGCAACTTGTATCGGTGGCAGCGGGTTTGATCCCATTCCTCGAGCACGACGATGCAAACCGTGCGCTCATGGGCTCCAACATGCAGCGTCAGGGTGTGCCGCTCATTGTTTCGGAGTCGCCACTAGTCGGGACCGGCTTGGAGGGGAAAGTAGCGCGCGATTCGCATGCCGTTGTTCTTGCAACCGACGGCGGCAAGGTCGCCTCCGTTACGGCAGACCAAATAGTCGTCACCAAGGATGGACATCTGCCGGAGAGCAAAAAGAAATTAAAAACGAACGCGGAAGCGGGAATTCACGTTTACGAGCTGCGAAAATTCATGCGCTCAAATGCCGGCACGTGCGTGAACCAGAAGCCGATCGTCCGCAAAGGCCAGCATGTGAAGCGCGGGCAAGTTATCGCCGATGGTCCGAACACCGATCAGGGCGAGCTCGCGCTGGGCCGAAACGTGCTTGTCGCGTTCATGCCCTGGAACGGGTACAACTTCGAAGACGCCATCATGATTTCAGAGAAGGTGGTGAAGGAGGATATTTATACTTCCATCCACATTGACGAATTCGAGATCGGGGCGCGCGATACGAAGTTGGGACCGGAAGAAATTACACGCGACATTCCAAATGTTAGTGAGGAGGCCTTGCGTAATCTCGGCCCCGATGGTGTAGTGCGGGTCGGCGCCGAAGTGAAGCCAGGCGACATTCTCGTCGGTAAAATTACGCCGAAGAGCGAAACCGAGTTGGCGCCGGAGGAACGTCTCCTCCGAGCGATTTTTGGCGAAAAAGCCGCCGACGTAAAAGATACGTCGCTCACCGTTCCGTCTGGAACCTACGGCATTGTGATGGATGTAAAGGTTTCATCGCGTCGCGAAGTTTCCCGCGAAAAGCTCACGCCGACCGAAACAAAGCGGCAGCTCAAGACGATCAATGAAGAACATAAGCGCAAAAAAGACGAGCTGACCGAGCAACTGACAGATTCGCTTTCAAATATTCTGCTCGGTGAAAAAATCCCGCTTGATGTCGTTAATGCCGAGACCGGCGAAATCATTATCCCGGCTAATCGCAAGATTACCAAGACATTATTGCGGAAGCTCGCGATAGTTCACGATCACATCGAGATCGATCCGAGTCCGATCCGTAACAAGATCCGTGAAATCATCGGCTCGTATGAGAACAAGTTCGCGGAGCTGGAGCTCGAACGCGAGCGTGCGATGGATCGGGTGGAGAGCGGCGACGATATCGATCCCGGCATCATCAAGCAGGTCAAAGTTTATATCGCGAGCAAGCGCAAGCTAAGCGTCGGAGATAAGATGGCTGGTCGTCACGGAAATAAAGGCGTCGTTGCGCGGATCGTTCCGGAAGAAGATATGCCTTTCCTGGCGGATGGAACCCCGGTGGAGATAGTGCTGAATCCGCTTGGTGTCCCAAGCCGCATGAATGTCGGTCAGGTCTTGGAAACGCACCTCGGAGTTGCGGCGAAGGCACTTGGATTCAGAGTGGCGACTCCAGTTTTTGACGGAATCGCGGAGAAAAAGATTCGCGAATATCTGCACGACGCCAAGAAGAAGGAAGGGTTCTCCTGGGTGCAGGAAACCGGTAAAGCGCGGCTTTTTGATGGCCGTACGGGAGACGCCTTCGATCAAGAAGTTGTTGTTGGTTACATCTACATGATGAAGCTTGGCCATTTGGTCGCGGACAAAATCCATGCTCGGGCAGTCGGCCCATACTCACTCGTCACGCAGCAGCCGCTTGGCGGTAAGGCGCAGTACGGCGGTCAGCGTTTCGGCGAAATGGAAGTCTGGGCTCTGGAAGCTTATGGCGCCGCTTACACCTTGCAGGAATTGCTCACGGTCAAATCTGATGACGTGCAAGGCCGGACCCGCATCTACGAATCAATCGTCAAGGGCGATAACTCGCTCGAGGCAGGCACCCCCGAATCTTTCAACGTGCTCATCAAAGAAATGCAAAGCCTCGGCCTCGACATCAAAGTCGGCGGGCAGGCGCCGAGCCGTTTCCTTGAGAACGTCGCATAATTTTCAAATCGACAATTACCTTAGATAATCATGAACGAACATTCCTGGCGTGAGTTAGTGGGCGAAGAGCGTCCCGTGGGTTTTGATCAAGTCGCGATCGGCGTCGCGTCGAGTGACACGATGCGCTCGTGGAGCAAAGGCGAAGTCAAAAATCCGGAGACAATCAATTACCGCACGTTTAAACCGGAGAAGGGCGGGCTTTTCTGTGAGCGAATTTTTGGTCCAACGCGCGATTGGGAATGTTCGTGCGGAAAATACAAGCGCATCAAACATAAAGGCGTGATTTGCGACCGCTGTGGTGTCGAAGTCACGCTTGCCCGCGTTCGCCGTGAACGCATGGGCCATATCGAACTGGCGGTGCCCGTTTCGCACATTTGGTTTTACAAATGCATGCCTTCCCGACTCGGACTCATGCTGGATATGAGTGCGCGGCAGCTCGAGCGGGTGATTTATTACGAGGATTACATCGTCATCGATCCCGGCAAGACTCCGCTGCAGAAAACACAACTGCTTAACGAAGTCGAATATCGTGAAGCACAGGAACAATACGGCGATGATTTCGTTGCCGGCATGGGCGCCGAAGCGGTGAAGAAACTTCTCGCGGAGATTGACCTAAACAAACTCAACAAAGAGCTCGAGAAAGCGATGGGCGCCACGAAGAGCAAACAGATTCGCAAGAAGCTGGCGAAACGACTCAAGCTCGTCCAAGGATTCCAAAACTCGCACGCACGTCCCGAGTGGATGGTTCTCGATGTGTTGCCGGTAATCCCGCCGGATTTGCGTCCGCTTGTTCCATTGGAAGGCGGGCGTTTTGCGACTTCGGACCTAAACGATCTTTATCGTCGGGTTATTAATCGCAATAACCGCCTCAAAAACCTGCTCCTGCTCAAGACTCCGGATGTCATCATTCGCAACGAAAAACGGATGTTGCAGGAAGCTGTTGACGCTTTGTTCGACAACGGCCGCCACGGTCGCGCGGTCACTGGCGCGGGGAATCGACCACTCAAATCGTTGAGCGACATGCTAAAGGGCAAAGGCGGACGGTTCCGTCAAAACTTGCTCGGAAAGCGTGTCGATTACTCCGGCCGATCCGTTATTGTCATTGGTCCCGAACTGAAACTTCACCAGTGCGGTCTGCCGAAGAAAATGGCGCTCGTTCTGTTCGAGCCATTCATTATTCGTCGTCTCAAGGATCTCGGTTATGTCCATACGGTGCGCAGCGCGAAAAAAATGATCGAGCGCCAGACGCCGGAAGTTTGGGACATTCTCGAGGAAGTCACTAAGGGTCATCCGGTGTTGCTCAATCGCGCGCCGACCCTGCATCGGCTGTCGATCCAGGCTTTTGAGCCGCAATTGATCGAAGGCGAAGCCATCCGCATCCATCCGCTGGTCTGCACCGCGTACAATGCGGATTTCGACGGCGATCAGATGGCCGTGCACGTGCCGCTCTCGGTCGAAGCGCAAATGGAAGCACGCATGCTCATGCTCGCCCCGAATAATATTTTCTCTCCCTCAAGTGGTAAGCCAATTACGACGCCGTCCCAGGACATCACACTCGGTTGCTATTATCTCACGCAAAATCCACGGCGAGCGGCTGGAAGTGATGCCGACGGACGTCTTCCGCTTTTTTCTGATGCAACCGAAGTGGAATTTGCCATGGCCGAAGGAAGCATTCGGACGCACGATCGCATTCGGATCAAGAATCCCGATCATGGCCAGCAAACGACCTTTGGAAATGCCGAGGTAAAGATCATTGAGACCACGGCAGGCCGCGTCATCTTCAACCAGATTTGGCCAAAACAGTTAGGATTTTTCAACAAGGCCGCGGGCAAGAAACAACTGAGCGACATTATTTGGCGCTGTTATCAAGTCGCGGGGCCAACCGAAACGGTCGCGACGTTGGATAAATTGAAAGAACTCGGTTTTGCCGAAGCAACCAAAGCCGGCATCTCGATTGGGATTTCGGACATGATCATTCCGAAAGAGAAACAGACCGAGCTCGAAAATGCTTACAAACAAATCCGGCAGGTTGAGCAGCAATATCGCAAAGGCATTATTACTGATGGCGAGCGTTACAACAAGATCATCGACATCTGGACACACGCCGGCGATGAAATTTCCAGCGTAATGTTTCGCACTCTTGAACACAACGAGGGACGGAAGGAACTCAATCCTGTTTACTTGATGGTCGATTCCGGTTCGCGCGGCAACCGGCAACAGGTGCGGCAACTTGCCGGCATGCGCGGCTTGATGGCGAAACCTTCGGGAGAAATTATCGAGCGCCCAATTACGTCGAACTTCCGCGAGGGTCTCACCGTGCTCGAGTATTTCATCTCCACCCACGGCGCGCGCAAGGGTCTCGCCGATACGGCGCTCAAAACAGCAGATTCCGGCTACCTTACGCGCAAGCTGGTAGATGCGTCGCAGGATGTGATCATTAATGAAGCGGATTGCGGCACTGTAAATGGGATCGTGGTGCGCTCAATTTATGAAGGCGACGAGGAGGTTGTCGATCTTGCCCAGCGGATCATCGGTCGCGTGAGCTGCGAAACCATCGCAGATCCAGTGGAGAAGAAGAAAAAAATCGTCAAGGCGAATCAGTTGATTGATGAAAAGGTCGCCGCAGAACTTCAGCGCGTCGGTGTGGAAAGCTTGAAGATTCGCTCAGTGCTTACTTGCGAATGCGGCCGCGGCGTCTGTGCAATGTGTTATGGGCGCAATCTTGCAACGGGCCAGTTTGTCAAACTTGGCGAAGCAGTTGGGATTATTGCAGCGCAATCAATCGGCGAGCCTGGAACACAATTGACGATGCGGACATTCCACATCGGCGGCACGGCCAGCCAAACTTTCAAGCAACCGATCATCAAAGCGAAAAACGATGGCAGCGTTCGCTTTAATGACCTGCGAACTGTGCAGGCACTCGACGGTAGCTGGATCGTTTTGAATAAGAACGGCTCCATCACCGTTCACAACGCGGAGGGCCGCGAACTCGAGAGTTATAATGTGGTTATCGGCTCAATGATCTCCAAAGATGACGGCGCCTCAGTTAAAAAAGGCGAGACGTTCGTTCAGTGGGATCCGTACAACGTGCCGATTCTCACCGACAAGGGCGGCAAGATCGAATTCCGCGATATGATCGCTGGTGTAACGATCAAGCGTGATGTCGATGAAGCAACCGGCCTCATGGGCACGGTAATTATCGAACATAAGGAAGATTTACATCCGCAGATTGTTATCATGGGTGAAAAGAAGGAAGTGCTCGCGAGTTATTCCATCCCTGCGGGCGCGCACGTGATCGTCGAGGAAGGACAGAAAGTGCGTGCAGGCGCGTTGCTCGCAAAAACGCCGCGGAAAGTTGCGAAGACGAAGGACATCACCGGTGGTCTGCCGCGCTTGGCCGAATTGTTCGAAGCGCGTCGACCGAAGGACGCGGCGGAGATTGCCAAGATCGATGGGGTGGTCGAGATGGGCGGAACGGTTCGCGGGAAGCGACGGCTTATTTTGAAGGACCCTGACACTGGGTCCGAAGAAGAGCATCTCATCCCGCTCACGAAACACATCATCGTTTTCAAAGGAGACTTCGTGAAGAAAGGTCAGCAGCTCACTGAAGGACCGGTTGTTCCTCATGAAATCCTCGAAGTCTGCGGACCGCAGGACCTGCAGGAACATTTAGTCAATGAAGTGCAGGAGGTCTATCGCCTACAAGGCGTGGAGATCAACGACAAACATATCGAGATCATCGTGCGTCAGATGTTGCGCAAAGTGAAGATCACTGATCCCGGCGATACTTCGTTGCTTTGGGGCGATCAGGTCGATCGGCTCGATTTTGAAGCAGAGAATCAGCGCGTGGTTGAGCAAGGCGGAAAACCGGCCGAAGCCACGCCCGTGCTGCTCGGGATCACGAAAGCTTCGCTCGAAACTGATAGCTTTATCTCGGCTGCGTCTTTCCAGGATACAACCCGCGTCCTTACCGAGGCCGCGACACTTGGCAAAGTCGATCGTCTTCGCGGATTCAAAGAAAATGTCATCATGGGTCACTTGATTCCTGCAGGCACGGGATTCCCTCAGCACCGCGAGATCAAACTTGTCGAACTTGGCGAACAGATTGATGCGCCTGTCATGGAAGAAGCCGAGGCGCAACCGGCCATCGGGTAAGTGCTACTTGTCATTCCGGGCGAAGTCGAGGAACCTCTTCTCTCTTTCGGCCGGGAGAGACTCTGTAGAGCCTATCGGTAATCGCGTCTGCGATTTTCGTCGGCTCCCGTGAGCCTCGCCCTACCGAAGGGCTTATGTCGATCGTGACCAAAACCGGTGATAAAGGCGAAACGTCGCTCATGTACGGTCGGCGCGTTTCTAAAAGCGATCCGCGTGTGAATGCCTACGGTTGCGTTGACGAACTGAACGCTGCGCTAGGCCTCGCGCGCGCGTTTTCTGAAAACGCATTCATTTCCGACCAGATTCTGTTGGTCCAAAAAGATTTGATCGTCGTGATGGGCGAACTACGTTAAGGATGAGTTCAAGCTTACGAGCGCCGAAATGATCGATCGCATCAGTGGGGTGATTGTCGATCTTGAAAAAGACAAATCGCTTTATCCGAAAGATTGGGTAATCCCCGGTGGAACGGTCGTTTCCGCGGCACTCGATTTCGCACGCACAACGGCGCGACATGCGGAGCGTCGCGTCGCCGCCTTGAAGAATTTGAGTCCTGAAATTCTCCGCTACTTGAATCGCCTGTCCGATTTCTGTTGGGTTCTCGCGCGCTACAGCGAAAAGAAATCCTGATCGATTTGCGGCTGCAATTTGCCGCTAAAAATTGGCAATCGTCCGGTAAGTAACGACGTCTAGAAGACGGCGAATTTGCGGTTGCACTTCGGCAGGCGTTGTAGCATCTTCCCCGTCCGCTGTGCTGCTCGGCCGGCGCGATTTGTTTATGGCTGATACACCAGAATTAGTGCCTGAGCTCCTTGAGGCCGGGGTCCACTTTGGGCACCAGACCAAGCGCTGGAATCCGAAGATGAAGCCCTTTATCTTTGAGAAGCGGAACCAAATTTATATCATCAATCTCGATGAGACCGTGCAGCAATTGCATCGTGCGACCGAATTTTTGCAGGAGGTGACCCGTCGCCGCGGGAAGATCTTGTTTGTGGGCTGCAAGAAGCAGGCGCAGGAAGCGGTGAAAGAAGCGGCCATGGCTTGCGGACAATTTTACGTCAATCAGCGCTGGCTTGGCGGGACGCTGACCAATCTCTCGACTATCCGCAAGAGCATCGGTCGGTTGAAATACATCGAACAGATCGAGCAATCGCCGGAATACAAAAAAATGGGAAAACAGGAATTGGCGGCATTGAATCGAGAGGCCGCGAAACTCCGTCGCAATCTCGATGGAATAATCGAGATGTCGCAGTTGCCCGATGCGTTGGTCGTGATCGACACCACACGCGAGCAAAACGCGGTCAATGAGGCGCGACGTCTTGGGATTCCAGTCGTCGCGATCGTCGATACCAATGCGGATCCCGAGATGGTCGATTATCCAATCGCCGGAAACGACGATGCAATTCGTGCCATTCGCGTGATTCTACAAAAGCTGGTGGACGCCATTGTTTCGGCAAGCGGCGAAACTCGAATCCGCGAGCAGGTCGAAATGGCGGGCGTGTCTGCCTAGGACAATGTGGAGAATCGTTGGTTGAGAGTTGAGAGATTCAACTCGGCGCTGTGCGCCAACGCCCCAACGGTTTAACCGTTCAACGATTCAATGCTTCGTTTTATGGAAATCAACCCTCAGCTCGTGAAACAACTGCGCGAAAAAACCAACGCCGGCTTTATGGATTGCAAGCGGGCCCTGGCCGAGAGTGGCGGAGACCTCGAAAAAGCGGAGGCAATTTTGCGAACGAAAGGGATCGCCGGCGCCGGGAAAAAAGCCTCGCGCGCGACGAAGGAGGGTATTGTGGCTTCTTACATTCATTTACAAGGGAAAGTCGGCGTGCTCGTGGAAGTGAATTGCGAGACCGACTTTGTGGCCAGGAACGAGAATTTTCGCGATTTCGTAAAAGACATCACATTACACATTGCCGCGGCGCATCCGCTTTACGTAAGCCGGGAACAGGTGCCGTCGAAGACGATCGAGGCCGAGCGCGCCATTTACGAAGCGCAGATGAAAGACAAAGCCGCGGACGTGATCAGTAAGATTGTTGAAGGCAAGCTCGACAAGTTTTACAGCACCGTCTGTTTGCTCGAACAGGGTTTTATCAAAAATCCCGATCAAACGATCAAGGAACTCCTGAACGCAAAGATCGCGGAGCTTGGCGAGAACATTTTGATTCGACGTTTTACTCGCTACCTGGTTGGAGAGCCGATTCCTGCGGAAGTTTAACAAGCTTCGAAGTTGAAATTGTAGCGGCAGTCAATGACCGTCGCTTGGCAGATTGAGGTCGATGCTCGCGAAGCGCCGCTACCAAGAATTTAATGGGTCTAAGAACTTACAAAACGAAGCGCGATTTTGCGCGCACGTCCGAGCCGAAAGGAAGCAAGCCGAAACCCAAAGGGGTGAAAGGCGCATCGCGCTTCGTCATTCAAAAACACGATGCCAGCCGCTTGCATTATGACTTCCGTCTACAGATGGAAGGCGTTTTGAAATCCTGGGCCGTACCGAAAGGACTTCCCTGGATCCAAGGTGAAAAACATCTCGCCGTGGAAGTCGAAGATCATCCTATCGAATACGAAAACTTCGAGGGCGTGATTCCAGAGGGAAATTATGGCGGTGGTACGGTCATGGTCTGGGACCACGGGACATATTATATTTACGGAGAACAGCCTTCTAAATCGCTGAGCGATGGTAAGTTACATCTGGTGCTCGACGGAAAGAAAGCGAAAGGGGAATGGACGCTCATTCGGATTCGCAGCGATTCGCAGAAGAACCAATGGCTTCTTCTGAAAACCGGCGCAAGCGCGCGTTCGCCTTCCAAAAAGCTTGAAAATCAATCGGCAAAAACCGGTCGCACAATGAAACAGATCGCAGAAGATCGCGATGCTGAATGGGAATCTGACCGCGACAAGCCTGCGAAGGAATCTACATCTGGCGCAAAATCGATACTGCGCACGCGCATCAAAGCCGCACTTAAAAAAAAAGACGTAGGGGGTGATCCTGCCACCGCGGGACATCTCCTACTTGATGAACCAACTTCAGATTACGCAGGAAAGCTCAGCGATTTACCGAGTGCTAAACCACGCTTCATTCAACCAATGAAGCCGCGATTGGTGGAGAAGCCCCCATCAGGCGGCGATTGGAGTTACGAGTTGAAGTTCGATGGCATCCGCGCGTGCGCCGTCAAAGACGACGGCAAGGTCAATCTCACTTCGCGTAACGGAAATGAACTGCGCAGTCGCTTTCGCGAAATTGCCAATGCAATCAAAGAATTGTCGATCGACGAATGCGTGATCGATGGCGAAGTGGTCGCACTCGACGAGGAAGGCCGCTCCTCGTTTCAGTTACTCCAAGCGTTGGAGATGGAAGGCGGCAAATCGCCGGTGCGCTTTTATGTGTTCGATCTGCTTCAGCTCAATGGGAAAAGTCTCCTTCATCTTCCGCTCATACAGCGCAAGCAGTTGCTGGCAAAAATTTGTGAAGACGTCGCGGACCCGATCCGCTACTCGGGCGAGATCGGCGGCGATGCAAAATCATTATTGGCGGAAGTGAAACGCCGCGGCCTCGAAGGGATAATCGGCAAACTGCGCAATTCCGTTTATGAACCGGGGCGGCGCAGCGGCAGCTGGATCAAGCTCAAGTGTGTGAACGAGCAGGAATTCGCCATCGGCGGGTATACGCCGCCAGGCGGATCCCGCAAACATTTCGGCGCGATCCTTGTCGGTTATTACACGGGCAATCGCTTGATGTTCGCCGGTAAAGTAGGAACCGGATTTACCGCAAGATCATTGTCGATCCTACACAACAAATTCCGAGCTGAAGAGCGCGACGATTGCCCGTTTGTAGACCTCCCCTTGAAACAGAACGGAAAATGGGTGCAAGGAATCACCCCGTCTGAAATGCGAAAATGCACCTGGATTAATCCAGTCTTCGTTTGTGAGATTAAATTCGCTGAATGGACGCGGGACGGAAAACTGCGCCAGCCGGTTTTCCTAGGCTTGCGTGAGGACAAAAATCCCAAAGGCGTTGTTCGGGAGGCATGAATTCCGGATTCCGCTTGTTCCGCGGTGAGCCGCAAATATGGTGAGGCGATGAAAGTGAAAGTCGTCGTGATGCCGAAAGCCACGGTGCTCGATCCTCAAGGTAACGTTGTGCGTGACGCAATGCGGCATCTTGGCATGCCGGAGGTGCGTAGCGTCAGGATCGGAAAATATATGGAGATCGATGTCGATGGGAAAAATGGCGAACTCGAATCGCGGCTGCACGGCCTCTGCCGCGATTTGCTGTCGAATCCGGTGATCGAAGACTACGAGCTACAGAAGGACGAGTCGGCAAAACGAAAAAGGAACAAGTGAAATTCGCCGTCATTCAGTTTCCCGGTTCAAATTGCGACCAGGATTGCGTCGCTGCTATTAACAGCCTTGATGGCCTGCGTGCTGAGTACGTCTGGCATAAGGAGACATCACTTGACGACTTTGATGCCATCGTTCTCCCAGGGGGATTTGCCTACGGAGATTATCTCCGTTGCGGCGCTATCGCTCGTTTTTCCCCGATTATGCAAGCTGTAATAAGTGACGCGGGTGCGGGTAAGCTTGTGCTTGGGACATGCAACGGTTTCCAAGTTCTATGCGAAGCCGGTCTCTTACCGGGTGCGCTCGTGCGGAATCGTTCGCTGCGGTTCGTCTGCGACATGGTCACTACGCGGGTGGAAGTGGATGATTCGCCGTTCACGCACGGTTGCTCGAAAGGAATGCTTCTTCGCTTGCCGGTTGCGCACGGCGAAGGCTGTTTTTTTGCTGACGCGGAAACATTGCACGAGCTCAATGCAAATCGACAAGTGATTTTGCGTTATGCGGACAGCCGCGGCCGGATAGTCTCCGAGGCCAATCCGAATGGTTCTGTTGAAAACGTCGCGGGCATCTGCAATCGCGAGCGAAACGTCTTCGGCCTGATGCCTCATCCCGATCGTGCTTCCGATTTGCGGCTGGATAGCGCAGACGGCACAAAAATTTTTCGGTCAATGGTGCAAACGATAAGCGGGAATCGCGCAACATCAGAGCGCGCAAAGCAAGTCGCGTGAGCCTTTTCATTGCCGGGACAGACACCGGAGCAGGCAAGACGCACACGGCGGTCCAGATCCTGCGTTTGTTGCGCGCCTCAGGGAGACGATGCGTCGGAATGAAGCCGATCTGTTGCGGAGATCGTCGCGACGCAGAGTGTCTGCTCGCTGCTGGCAGTGAAGGATTGAGGATCGAGGAGATCAACCCAGTCTGGCTCAAGACACCGGCCGCGCCTCTTGCTGGTAGTCTCATGGAGGATGTCTATATCGATCTCGAGCGGGTCCTGGCTGCGTTTCACGCTCTTCAAAACCGAGTCGAGCACGTCGTCGTCGAAGGAGTCGGCGGTTGGCTGGTGCCGATTCGTGCCGATTATTTTGTGAGCGATTTGGCCGTCGAGATGTCTTTACCAGTGCTGGTGGTAGCGCAGAACCGGCTGGGGTGCCTTAATCACACAGTACTGACCGTGCGGAGCATTGCTGAGCACGCGCTTCGTTGTCTCGGCGTTGTGTTAAATGGCGTTCCTGAGACAAGCGATATCGCCTCCGTGACCAACCTCGACATTTTAAAGAAGATCGTCGATGTCCCAATATTTACTGGATTAACTGAAAATATGACTGACTTTCCTGTTGACTGGCGATTGATGATTGATTCGACGCGAACATCTTAGCTCGTCCACGTGGATACACGAGTGTAAATAAGATTTACACTAAATGTGGGTCATTTCGACTCGCTCCCTAGGGGAAACGGGATGGCATTGCCATTGCTAGAATTAAGGCAACAAACCTTACTCCTATGCTTTTACAAAAAACCTTACATATGAGTCAGCCGTTAGCGGAATGCAAAGCCCGTCTTGCCAGCATTCAATCATATCGCCGGCAGTTCCTCATGGTGACAAGGGCGACAGTGACTTCGTCTAAGACCGTTGATTTCAGCTTTCGCGGTCCGCTCGGTTTTGAAGCTCATACGGTCCTTCTGTCGGTCGACAGCGATTCGCCCGATCAGTATTCGTTTGAGTCCGTGGGCGGAAATATCAACTTGATGGGAATCGTTGACTTTGCTGAGATCCGGCCAAACTGCACAGAGGTCACGCTTGCAGTTCATTACGAGATCAGGAACAGGTTGTTTGCCTGGCTCGACCGGCGCTTGCGCTTTGTCGATACGTTTGTGACTGCCGAGCTGCGCAGCATCCGCGCGCATTTCGAAGGAATCGCCGCAAGTTATCTTGAGCGTGCGCCGGTTTTGCCGATGTTCCAAACGGTTGCCGCTTGAACTCTACATAGTTTGTTTCGGAGAGCCACGAAGTTGCCAATCTTGTGGCTCTTTTACTGTACGCGGGGCGTTTATGCTATTCGCACCGCGTGTTTTTTGTCGAGCCGAAGAATCTGGCCAGGCTCGAGGCTAATCGCTGCTTTCGGGTCGCGAATCTTCACTCCGTCCAGTTCCACGCTCCCTTGTTTAATGAGCCGCGAGGCCTCACTGCGGGATTTTTGGACGTTGAATGCTTCCCGATAAACAAGCGAGACGAGCGAGACGGCGTCAAGCTTGCCGGGTGCAGTCGTTGAAAACATCGGCAGGTCAGCATGTTCCAAATCACGTTTGCTAAAGCGGGTGTCCCATTGATCGAGCGTTTGTCGCGCAATGGCAGTTGAGTGGTATGTCTGCACGATTTCGAACGCCAGTTGCTTTTTGGCGTCAAGCGGATGTGCCCCGGCGGGCGGCGCCTTCCCAATAAGCAATGGATAATAGCGCGCCATCAGTTCATCCGAAATGCTCATCAACT
Organism: Verrucomicrobiota bacterium; assembly: GCA_003217835.1. Classification (GTDB taxonomy): domain Bacteria; phylum Verrucomicrobiota; class Verrucomicrobiia; order Chthoniobacterales; family UBA10450; genus Udaeobacter. Next base: position 8,174 of record QHMQ01000140.1, on the reverse strand, counting down.
TCCCAAACATATCTGAGGCGGACTCGTTGATTGCCACGAAATTGCCGAGGCTTTTGCTCATTTTCCTAGACCCATCCAAACCCTCGAGAATGGGGAGAAGAAAAGCGACTTGCTGTGGCAAGCCTTCCTCTTTTTGAAACTCGCGCCCCACCAGGATATTGAAAAGCTGATCGGTCCCACCAAGCTCGACATCCGCTTTCACCATAACCGAGTCCCAGCCTTGCATAATCGGGTACTGAATTTCGTGGGCACGAATCGGTTCCTGATTATCGATTCGAGCCCGGAAATCTTCGCGTTGCAACATCTGTTGCAGCGTCACGCGGCTGTTCAGGCGAATGACGTCTTCGAACGACATCGTTCGAAACCAGTCGCCATTGCAGACGGTTTCAGTGCGGGCCGGATCGAGAATCTTGAATGCTTGCTCACGGTAAGTTGCGGCATTTGCCAGTACTTCTTTATGGGTTAATTGCGGCCGCGTGGCCGAACGGCCGCTCGGGTCGCCAATCATCCCCGTGAAATCACCGATGATGAGAACCGCTTGGTGACCCAGATCTTGAAACTGCCGAAGTTTTCGAAAAATGACCGTATGGCCTAGATGAATATCCGAGCTGGTAGGATCGACCCCGAGCTTTACCCGGAGCGGCCGGTCGAGCGCAAGTTTTTTGCGTAGTTCATTGTCGCTGATGATCTGCGCAGCGCCTTGTTTTAGAAACGCGAGAACTTCATCCGGTTGCATGATTCCACCACAGAATAGTGCACCGGTTGAGTGCGCTACTTGTTTTTGTTCAGCAACTCGCGCACCTGCTCAATCGTAAGCGGAGCATTTTTGCGGTTAAGTGCCTTTTGACTTTTCCCCTGATCGCTTGAGGCGCATCGCGGACACCGCGCGCGACTTGGGTTGAATAAGCCGGCTGCGAACCTCCGATTGGCTGCTGCGACGAAGTATCGAATGCGGTGTGGGTGCCGCGGAACGATTGAGAATTGGCTTGCCGCGTCGAAAAGTCGTGCGTGTCAGCGAAACTCTTCGAGCTGGATTTTCTCTGGATGTAAAATGCTCCTACGGTCGCTCGCTTATTTATAGATGCGCCCTCGGCGATGAATTTTTTGGTTTGCGCCGTACTTTGCAGGGTCATGTCTGGCCTGAGGAGGCGTTCGACGAGTTTACTTTCTTGATCCTGAGCATGGGCAAAAGAGAAAGCAGCCAGAAGTAATAAGGAAGCCGTAACAATTTTTCCCACATCGCCGAGGCTGCCGAAACCAAACCCATTTTGTAAAGCAAATTGTAGATGTTCGCATCGAGCTCTCCAGCAATCAGCAAACGACTCGGTTGTCCTCTAAGATCGGCTTTTTGTTGTTTTTCACGATTCGCCGCGAAATAATGGACACATGTCTGATCATATTTACAAGAAAATTGAGCTCGTTGGTTCCTCGCCGAACGGATTTGAGGAAGCGATAAAAAATGCGCTGGCACGCGCCGAGAAAACAGTCCGTAACATGCGCTGGTTTGAGGTGGCCGAAACCCGCGGTTATATCGACGACGGCAAGATCGGTCATTGGCAGGTAACGCTGAAGATCGGTTTCACACTTGAGCCTTAAGGTGGATCGCGGCTTCCCTCGCTAGTGGATCAACGGCTTAATCTTAATTGCAACACCGATCGAGGGGTAAATCGATCCGACTCTAATCTTCTTGAGTCGCCTGATACAGCTTCGTGGCGCCGTAAATCAACACGGCCGGTCTCAAAGCGACTACGAGAAGCCGAAATAGCCCGCCAAGAATTCGACCAGTCGGCAGGCGATTTAAAATGTATCCGGCTATAAATGCGTATAAGAGTGACTGTGCCGGTTTCTCGCGGACATAATCCTCAGTTTGACTGAGAACCGCCTCGAACTGCTCTTTCGCCCAAGGCAATGCGCGTTCCGGGAACTCTTCGAGTCTTTCTGCAGATGATTGGTCCATATCCCTTAATGATTCGCATTCTGATCATTCCTTGCGCGCATCGACTTGCTCACCGCAATTGTAGCCAAATCGAACTCGCACCCGCGCCCGGGGGGAAATCGGGCAGAGGAGGTTGTCGATGAAACGTTGCGGCGCGGCGCCCTGCCCTGAGGCAGTAGCGAGCCATTACTTCGAGTGCATGTTCTTGTAAAACGGAGCAATTTGTCGAAAGGAGAATGCGGCTGTCTCGCTCTGCCAGTTCAAGCGCGTTAATGAGCAATTTCTCGAAATCGTTTTCAACATGGAACGTCTTTCCGCCGGGTGCGCGGGAAAACGTCGGAGGATCGAGAATGATCATATCAAATTTCTCGCCCTTGCGCGCGAGCCGCGGCAGTACCGCTATCAGATCGTCCGCGATAAAGCGATGATCGATCGTCGCCAGACTATTGAGTCCAAAATTCTCTCGACCCCGCTCGAGCGATTTTTTGGAAAGGTCAATATTGACCGTAGTTGCTCCGACGCGCGCGGCGCTAACCGAGAACGAGCAGGTATAGGCAAAACAATTCAAAAGGCGCTTCGGAGCGACGTGACGCACGTAGCGCCGATTTTCTCTTTGATCGACAAAAAACCCCACGGAGTAGCCGCCCCCGAAGTCGATTCCAAATCTCAGATGCCGCTCCGTCGCGATCGTCTGTAAATTCTCACCCGCACCACCAAAAACGAGATGCGGCGCTTCGCGCTCTTCGTTCTTGCGGGGCACGAATCGGGCGAAAATACGTCCCAACTCAAAGCGCACAGCGGTCGTCCACATGTGAAATTCCTGCATCAAACGCTCGCGAGCCAGAACTCGTTTGAACGAGATGAGGACGTCGCGCCCGAAGCGTTCCACCCAGCCGTCTTCAATCGTGCAGAGCCGATGCGCATCGGTCCCCTCCGCTTCGAAATCGCGAAGCAAGCTCGCATCAATCCATTCAGTTTTTGTTTTCATCGGCCGCAAAGACTTTTAACGGCATACTTGCGAATCCGACAGTGCGCAACGGATCGGTTGCCGCCCAGTCCGGGCGAGCTACACTCCCGCATCGTAGAGCGTCGTCGGGTGCACAACTCGACTGCTAACCTATGCAACAAGTTACGGTTCGCGTTCCGGCGAGCACTTCTAATCTTGGCCCCGGCTTTGACTGTCTCGGTGTGGCGTTACGTATTTACAACGACGTAATCGTGACACGCGGCGAGAAATCTCGACTGCCGGCTATCGCCCGCGCGGCCGCGGATTTGTTTTTTCAACGAACGCGCTGTGCGCCATTTTCATTTTCCATTTCGATCAGAGGCGACGTTCCATCTTCACGTGGTTTGGGTGGCAGTGTCACGGTCCGTCTTGGCGCTCTGCTTGCGATGAATTTTTTAAGCGGCAATCGTCTCGATCGATTGTCGATCTTTCAATTGTGTGCGCAGCTGGAGGGACATCCTGATAACGCCGCCCCGGCAGTTTTCGGAGGATTCACGGTTGTGCGAGAGGAAAATGTTCAACGCTTTCACGTTTCAACGGCATTATCTTTCGTTCTTTTGATTCCCAATTTCGAAGTTGAAACATCTGCGGCGCGAAAGATTCTACCGTCGCGAATTACGCGTGCCGCTGCGATCAGAAATTCTGCAAATTCATCCGCAATCACGGCCGCGTTCGCGTCGGGCAATTATCAGAATCTGCGGGGCGCCTTTCGCGATCGCCTGCACCAGCCGTATCGGAAAAAACTGATTCCATTCCTGCCGCGCGTCATCACCGCCGCCGAAAAAGCTGGCGCGCTCGGCGCCTTCCTTAGCGGCAGCGGATCAACAATCGCCGCAGTCACGTTGACGAATCCGGAGAAGATTGCGGAAGCGATGCATCACAAGGTTGAGAACCACACCGCCCGCACTGTTATTGTCTCCGCCGATAACCGTGGCGCCCGTCTTGTCCAATCACCGATCACCAGTCACTAATCACCATTTTCATCATGGGTCGCCGCCTTGAAAATCTAGAACAGTTCGGGATCGACGTTGTCCTCGAGCGGCGACACGGTTTTCGCGCCCGTACCTTGCGCGGGATTCTCTATTCTCTCTCTTTTATTTACGAACGTCTCGTTCAACTCCGGCTCTATCTCTACCGCAAACGCGTTTTCCGCGAGCGAGCGCTCGGTTGTCTGGTCATCAGCATCGGGAATCTGACCGTCGGCGGCACGGGAAAGACCCCGATCGTCGAGAAATTCGCGCGCGCGCTCCAATCCGGCGGTCGCCGGGTCGCGATCCTGAGCCGCGGCTACAAAAGTGTTCCGCGGAAGCGCAGTTGGCTCGATCGAATCCAGAAAAAAGATGTCGATCCGCCGCGTGTCGTCTCGGATGGAAAATCGTTGCTGCTCGATTCATTAACTGCCGGCGACGAACCGTACATGCTGGCGCATAACTTGAGAGACGTGATCGTCCTCGTGGACAAAGACCGCGTAAAAAGCGGCCGGTTCGCAATCGACAAATGGGACATTGACACATTGTTGCTCGATGATGGCTTGCAATATCTGCATCTTAAACATCGGCTCGACATGGTCCTGGTGGACCGACAAGCGCCGTTCGGTAACGAATTCCTGCTCCCTCGCGGCACTTTGCGCGAGTCGCCTCGCAATCTGCGGCGCGCGAGCTACATCTTCATCACCAAAAATACGGGCGAACCTAATGACGCGCTCATTCAACGCATCCGGCGTTACAATCGCACCGCCGAGATCATCGAATGCGCACATAACCCGCTCTATCTTCAGAATATTTATACCGGCGAACGATTGCCACTCGAACGCCTGCGTGATGAATTCATCGGCTCAATCTGCGGAATCGCGGTGCCAGACAGTTTTGAGGGCGGACTCAAAGCGCTGGGCGCACATGTCGATCTTGCGAAACAATACATCGATCATCATTACTACACGGAAGCGGAATTGCGGAGTTTTATCGGACGTTGCATCCGGCGCGATTTAGCCATGATCGTGACGACGGAGAAGGACGCGGTGCGCATGCCGCGCCTGCCGGAAGCCGAAGTGAAAGTGCCGATCTATTTCTTGCGCGTCGAGATCGAGATTCTGAGCGGCCACGAAAGCTGGGAACATTGCGTCACGCGCATTTGCAAACCGCAGCCCATGCTCTCACCGGAACGGTTCTTTGCGTGATTTGTCATTCCGACCGAAGTCGAGGAATCTCTTACCATTATGCCCGAGAGAGCCGAACTAGTCGTCGAAAATCGCAAGATTCAGGTTTCGAATCTCGACAAAGTGCTTTATCCGAAGGTCGGGTTCACCAAAGGGCAGGTGATTGACTACTACATTCGTGTCGCACCGGTGCTTCTACCGCATCTGAAGGATCGACCGCTTACCATGAAGCGCTATCCCAACGGTGTGGAGGGCGAATTCTTCTATGAAAAGAATTGCCCGTCGCACCGGCCGAAGTGGGTGAAAACGGCCAAGGTCTGGAGCGAAGGCAATAACCGGATGATGGATTATTGCCTCGCGCAAGATTTGCCGACGCTCGTCTGGGCGGCGAACCTCGCTGACCTCGAATTGCACACGTCGCTCGCGCGCAAACGCGATGTCGCGCGCCCGACTATGATGGTCTTTGATCTCGACCCCGGCGCGCCCGCTGACATCGTCCGATGCTGCCAGGTTGGATTGTGGCTACGGGATCTCCTTGCGAAAATGAAATTGAAATCGTTTGCGAAAACCAGCGGCTCAAAGGGTCTGCAAGTTTATGTGCCACTGAATACGTCGGTCACGTTCGATCGAACAAAAGATTTATCGCGCGCTCTCGCGCAACATCTCGAAACAGATCATGCCGATCTTGTAACGTCGAATATGTCGAAAGCGGCCCGCAAAGGAAAAGTGTTCGTCGATTGGAGCCAGAACGACGAACACAAAACCACCATCTGCGTCTATTCGCTCCGCGCCAAGGAAGAGCCGACTGTTTCAACTCCTGTCGCTTGGGATGAAGTTGAGAACTGCCTGAAAAAGAAGAAAGGTGGCCTCCTGAAATTCCGCTCCGACAAAACCATCGCCCGCGTCGAAAAAATGGGCGACCTCTTCGAGCCGCTCGAAAAACTCAAACAAAAATTGCCGAAGAGGTCGAAGCTATGATGTAATCATTACGGCAAAGATTATAGGCATGAACAGTCACGTATGGTTTGATGCGATCGGATGGGCGGGAGCAGCCGCACTTCTTGTTGCTTATGCGATGGTTTCCTCTAGGAAATTGGAAGGAGACTCAACGGCTTATCAATTCCTCAATATCGTCGGCAGCTTTTTTTTGGCTGTTAATACGATTTCTTACGGAGCTTATCCGTCTTCTTTCGTGAATATGATTTGGATAGGAATAGCAGCTTTTTCGATCGCAACTAGAAAGCGATCTCCTTCTCGTTAGGTCGCTACGACGACGAATAGCAGTTTTGCCATATGCGCAAAGTGAACCTGAAAGATATACCGGAACAGGAGCGAAAATCACCAAAGGGCAAGTTCCACAAGTTCGTAAGGAATGTATCTGTTGCCCTCGGTCGCGAACCGGAGTCGCTCGATCTTGCGAAGCGGCATCCGTTTGATCTCGCACTGGTGCGGATCCCGAAAGGCAAATCATATTGCCCGTACCATTCGCACTCGGCCGAATCGGAGCTTTATCTCGTGATCTCCGGTCGCGGCAGTGTTCGTGATAAAGACGGATCGACAATGGTAAGCGCGGGCGACGCGTTCTTTTTCCAACCGGGTGAAGGGCATCAGCTCACCAACGCGGGCGAGGAAGATTTCGTTTACTACGTCATTGCCGATAATCCGCGCAGTGGAGGTACCGGAGATTCCTGTTTTTATCCCGATAGCGGCAAATGGGCGGTGGTGAGAGAGGGATTAGAAGAAGTAATCGTGAAAGGAAAAGAGACCGACTATTTCGACGGCGAAGAGTAAAATGAATTAGGAAAAGGGAAAACAGGAAATGGAATCCGGAAACCAGGAACTTATGAGGATTGCCTAAACTTTCCTGCGTTCCTGCTTTTCTGATTCAATCCCTTTTTCACTGCGATCGCCGCCTACTCCGGCGCTAAATTGAGAACCATGGAAGCGAAGGAAGATTATCCGTACAAGACATATCTGAACGTTCTGCACAAGCCGCTGGAAGTGATCGATCTGCAAAAGCTCGTCGATGCGTGCACGGACAAATGGTGGAACCAGACGCTTTGCAAAGTGAACGATTCGGTGGTGCGGCTCGGGGTCATCGAGGGCGAATACCATTGGCATTCTCATAAAGACCTGGATGAATTCTTTTACGTAGTTGCAGGCCGTTTAATGATCGATCTCGAGGATCGCACCGTCGATCTTACTCCGCGTCAAGGATTCGTCGTGGCCAAGGGCGTGCAGCATCGCACACGGGCGCCGGAACGCACCGTAATCCTGATGGTAGAACGCGAGGATATTATTCCAACTGGCGATTAGACGAGCCGCGAGTGAAACAAGGAAACCGGGTAAGAGACGTCTTCGAAGTCGCTCGAGGCGACAAAATGCGAAAAGTAAATCTGAAGGACATCGAAGATTGGGAATGGAAATCGCCGGGCGGCAATTACGCCGCATCCTTCAAGGGAATTTCGGAAGCGCTCGGCCGCGATCCGAACTCGCTCGATTTGGCAAAACGGCATCCGTTTGATCTGGAATTGACGCGTGTGCCACCCGGCAAGCCGAATTTCCCGTATCATTCGCATTCGGCGCAATGGGAACTCTACCTTGTCATCGCCGGCAAAGGCAGCGTCCGCGACGAGAACGGCACGACGGAAGTGGTCGCTGGCGACGCCTTCATTTTTGCGCCTAACGAGCCGCACCAAATCACAAATTCCGGCGAGGAAGATCTGGTCTATTACATTATCGCCGACAATCCGATCGGTGAATCTGCCTATTTTCCAGATAGCGGGAAATGGAAGGTCAACAAGCTCTGCGACGAACGGGTGGTCTTGAAAGGGAAAGAGACCGATTATTTCGACGGCGAAGAGTAGGTGTTTTCTGTAGAACCAGCTGTGCCGGCTGCGCACCGGAGAACGCGGGCGACACGCCGGCCGCTACGGTAAATGCAGGTGAAAATGATTTCGGGCGGACAAACTGGCGTTGACCGCGCGGCGCTTGATGTAGCGTTGAAGCATGGAATCGATTGCGGCGGCTGGTGTCCAGCCGGACGTCTAGATGAATTTGGCCGGATTCCTGATCGC
>QHMQ01000206.1 GCA_003217835.1 Verrucomicrobiota bacterium | reverse complement strand
GATCTCGTCGAGATGGAGGTACGCGATCTTCTAACGCAGTATGAATTTCCGGGAGATAAAATCCCGATCGTTAAAGGTAGCGCACTCAAGGCGCTCGATGGCGATGCCGAAGCAGAAAAGCAGGTGCTGGCTTTGGTAGCGGCCATTGACGATTACATCCCGGTTCCGGAGCGACCAGTCGATCAGCCGTTTCTGATGCCGATCGAAGACGTGTTCAACATTGAAGGACGCGGCACCGTCGCGACCGGTCGTGTCGAGCGTGGTGTTCTCAAGAAGATGGGGGAAGTCGAGCTCGTCGGCATTCGTCCCACAGCCAAAACGACCGCCACCGACATCGAAATGTTCCGCAAACTTCTCGATGAAGCGCGCGCGGGCGACAACGTCGGCGTTTTGCTGCGCGGCCTGAAGAAGGAAGAGGTCGAGCGTGGCCAGGTCATCGCCAAGCCCGGGTCGATTACGCCGCACAAGAAATTCAAGGCGGAAGTTTACGTGCTGAGCAAGGAGGAAGGCGGCCGTCATACGCCGTTCTTCACGAATTACCGGCCGCAGTTTTACTTCCGAACCACGGACGTAACCGGCACGGTCAAGCTGCCCGAAGGCGTGGAAATGGTCATGCCCGGAGACAACATCTCGATCGAAGTTGAGCTGATCACGCCGATCGCGATGGAAAAGACGATTCGCTTCGCCATTCGTGAAGGCGGCAAGACCGTCGGCGCGGGTCGCGTCAGCGAAATTTTGGACTAAACTCTCGTCGTAATCGCAGGAGTGAAATTACGCCAGTAGCTCAATTGGTAGAGTAGCGGTCTCCAAAACCGTCGGTTGGGGGTTCGAGTCCCTCCTGGCGTGGTCTTTGGATTTTGATTATCGAGTTTGATTTAGGAATTCAACGCTTCAACGATTCCCATGTTCACAAAAGTAAAAAACTTCTTCAGCGAAGTGAAGGTCGAGCTACAGAAAGCTTCCTGGCCGTGGGAACCTAAAGAAAAAGGAATCCGCCGTTACAAGGAACTCACTGACTCAACCATGGTGGTCATCATCGCAATGTTGTTGCTCGGCGGTTATGTCGCGCTTTTCGATTTCGTTCTCGTGAACTTTGTCCACTTCTTCACCCGATTACACTGATTATGGCGCAAACACTCGCAGGCAAAGATCAATGGTTCGTTGTGCATGTCCTTTCCGGTCAGGAAAACAAGGTGCGCGAAAACATCATGAAGCGCGTCAAGACCGAGGAGATGAGCGACTTGATTTACGAAGTGCTCGTCCCGACCGAGCGCGTCTCGGAAATTAAGAAGGGAAAAAAGAGCGAGACCACCCGGAAGTTTTTTCCCGGCTACCTGATCGTTAACATGCATTTGCTTGACGAAAACAATCAACTGGTCGGGCGGACCTGGTACTTCATTCGAGACACCCCCGGCGTGATTGGCTTCGCCGGCACGAAAGATAAGCCGATTCCGATGCGGCAATCGGAGGTGAAGTTGGGGAAACGGTGAAAGTTGCGGATGGCCCGTTTCAAAATCAAAACGGCATCGTCGAAGAAATTGATCCGGAACGCGGCAAACTTCGCGTCTCGGTCACAATTTTCGGTCGCGCCACACCTGTCGAGCTAGAGTACTGGCAAGTGGAACGCGGCTAAAAGTTTCTGACAAGATTAACAAAATGATCAGAATGTTTTCAGAGATTTGGTTTCGAACCTATTTTGTAGATTCTGTTCATTCTGTCTAAAAACCATGGCTAAAGAAGTCGTAGCTCAAATCAAATTGCAGATTCCAGCCGGTCAGGCGAACCCAGCACCGCCCGTTGGCACCGCGCTCGGACCGCGCGGCGTAAACATCATGGCGTTCTGCAAGGAATTTAACACCGCCACTCAGAAACAAGCCGGCGACATTTTACCGGTCGTGATCACCGTTTTTAAAGATAAGTCGTTTACCTTCATCACCAAGAGTCCGCCCGCCGCCGTCCTTTTGAAGAAGGCAGCAAACATCGCTGCCGGTTCAAAAGAGCCGAACAAAACCAAGGTCGGCAAGGTCACGCGGAAGCAAGTTATGGACATCGTGAAAACAAAGGGCAAAGACCTAAATGCGCACAACGACGAAGCCGCTTTCCGCATCATCGCCGGTACCGCCCGCCAAATGGGCCTCGAAATCGTTGATTAAGATCGACAATCACTGTCGATAAATCTTGTGTGTGCCGACATCGAGCGATGTCACCCATGAGTCATCAATACGAAATATGACGCGCAAGTCTGCTTCGACTACGGCGCTGTAAATCGTGTGCTTCGCTCGCGCTGAAAGTTCGTGAATCTCATGTGATCTGAGCGACGGATGGAAGGGATCGTGTTTAAATATCTCCCAGGCCCGTCGAATGGATTCCTTTTGCTCAGGCGATAGTTTGTAGAAGTTCCGCCAAAATTTCTCGACGGCGCGATACTGATAGTTCACGCGCACTGACGATCAAACTTGGTGGCGTAATACAAGCATTTTCTTAAGAAACGTTGCGCCGATGCGTTGCTCTGGCGAAGAAAAAATGATTAATTGTCGACAAGACCACCGTTGAGAATGACAGCAGAGCAAATACTCAAGGAGATCAAAGCGTTGCCGAAGGAGGAGCGAGAGCGCCTCGTCCAACATATGCGCGAGGCTTCATCCGCCGACATTCCTCAAGATTTTATCGAGGCGTTAGAAGATTTCGATAAGCAGCGCTTTGTCTCGATGGAAAGGGCGTTGAGCGAAACGTCGCTAGGCGACTCTAAAACGAACGTGTAATTTTCACTTGTAGCGAATCCACTCCGACGAGACGTACCCAAATTGGCCAGCATACGCTCCTTCTAAAATGTCCACTTTAGTTTCGGCTAGCCCAAAGCTTGCTACTCTTACACGTGTGCCGGACGGGACCCTGAACATTTGGCCGTTGAGAACCAAACTTTCGGTTCCCCGCGGGTTATCGGTATTCGCGAAATTGATAAAGCGGTGCAAATTTTCTGAAGTGGTCGGTACTGGAATCTGATCCAAGTCACCTGTAGCCAAACACGCTTGACCTTTAGGAGTGGCGATGCTGCCTAGAAATGCGAGCGCCAACATTATTATCGCCCCGCCTATGACAGCGCCGATTACAATGTATTTCGTTTTTGAAGGTGGCTTGGAGTTGGGCGGTAGCGGCGGCGGCTGGGCGGTCTCGCTCATGCTTTGAAATAGAGACTCCTCGACTGCGCTTGGAATTACAAGATCGCAGATTAGTTAGAAAGATTGGCCGCTGCTACTAAATATTCCCAACGCTGCAATTCAATTGGCACATTCCCGTTCTTCCAGACGAAATCGTGGAAGGCCCGGAGGTTGAATTTGTCGCCCTGTTGCA
>QHMQ01000096.1 GCA_003217835.1 Verrucomicrobiota bacterium | reverse complement strand
CGCGCGGATAAGTAATTTGGAGGGACGGGCGCTGTCCCGTCCCTGGAATATAGAGGACGACACGGAGGTCGTCCCTCCATCCTCATTCATGGATCGGCGTAATCATTCTCTCAGCTCCCGCTTCGATCTCCGCTACCCTCGTGGCTTTGCCGTGCATGTCGCTCCGCCCATTCGCTCCATTCCGCGGTTAACGTGATTGCAGGCGACACTCCTGCCGCTACAGTTCCGGCTTATGCCGTACAAAAACATTGCGCCGCCTTCTGGCGAAAGAATTTCCATCGATAACGGACAGTTGGAGGTTCCGGATCAGCCAATTATTCCGTTCATTCGCGGAGATGGCACCGGACCGGATATCTGGGCGGCCAGCGTGCGCGTGTTCGATGCTGCGGTCGAGAAAGCTTTCGGCGGTAAAAAGAAAATTTCGTGGTTCGAAGTTTTCGCCGGGCACGTGGCCAAGGACAAATTCGATGAATGGCTGCCTGACGATACGGTTGAAGCGTTCCGCGAATTTCTGGTCGGCATTAAAGGCCCGCTCACGACACCGGTGGGCGGCGGAATTCGCTCGCTCAACGTCGCGCTCCGGCAACTTCTCGATCTTTTCGTTTGCCTGCGACCGGTGCAGTACTTCGAAGGCGTCCCCTCGCCTGTGAAACATCCGGAGAAAGTAGACATTGTAATCTTCCGCGAAAACACGGAAGACATCTACGCGGGCATCGAATACGCCGCGGGCACTCCGGAAGCGCAAAAGATTCTCGATTTCTTTCAGAAGGAATTTCCAAAGCAGTTCGACAAAATCCGTTTCGGCACGAAGCAGAAAGCGGCGGATTTCTGGAAAGAAGTCGGCGCGCCTGAGGGTGACGACGTTTGCGTGGGTATCGGCATCAAGCCGGTCAGTCGCGCCGGCAGTGTGCGCTTGATCCACAGCGCGATCACCTACGCGATCAAGAATCAACGCAAGAGCGTGACCCTGGTGCACAAGGGCAATATCATGAAGTTCACCGAGGGCGCATTTCGCGACTGGGGCTATGAGATCGCGAAACAATATTTCGGCGCGAAGGAAATCGAGGGCGGCCCGTGGTGCAAGATTCCGATGGACAAACCGGGCGCCGGTATTGTCATCAAAGACGCGATCGCGGACATCACGTTGCAACAGGTATTGACGCGGCCAGAAGATTTCGACGTGATCGCAACTTTGAATCTGAACGGCGATTATTTGAGCGATGCGCTTGCGGCGCAGGTGGGCGGGATCGGCATCGCGCCCGGTGGAAACATCAATTACATCACCGGTCACGCCGTTTTCGAAGCGACCCATGGCACCGCACCGAAGTACGCGAACCAGGACAAGGTCAATCCCGGCTCGGTGATTCTCTCGGGTGAAATGATGTTTCGTTATATGGGCTGGGCGAAAGCCGCCGATCTGATTCTCAAGGGATTGAAGGGCGCGATCGCGAGCAAGCGGGTGACCTACGATTTCGCGCGCTTAATGGAGGGCGCGACCGAAATTAAGTGCTCACAGTTCGGCGACAACGTGATCGAACACATGACCTAAGAATGACGAAACCCGAATGCCGAAGGTCGAAACAATGATGAATGACGAATGTCCAATGACGAAGGAAGCCCGAATGATCAAATGACGAAACAATATCGATCTTTCACTTTGGACTTCGGATTTCGTCATTCATTTGTCATTCGTCATTCGTGCTTCGTCATTGCCTTTCTTCTCGCCCTCGCGCTCGGTAGCGTTTAGATGAATGACGAATGTCCAATGACGAAGGAAGCCCGAATGATCAAATGACGAAACAATATCGATCTTTCACTTTGGACTTCGGATTTCGTCATTCATTTGTCATTCGTCATTCGTGCTTCGTCATTGCCTTTCTTCTCGCCCTCGCGCTCGGTAGCGTTTACGCTCAAAAGCGAAGCATCACCGAAAAAGATCTGTTCGATTTTGTCTGGATCGGCGATCCGCAAATTTCACCGGACGGAATGCGCGTAGCGTTTGTGCGCGTCACGGTCAATGAGAAACGCGAAGGCTATAACACCTCGATCTGGTCTGTGCCCGTGGCGGGCGGCGAAGAGCCCCATCAACTGACAAAAGGCGATCACGACTCGACACCACGCTGGTCTCCGGACGGAAAATCCTTGCTCTTCTTGCGCGCGAGCGAAAAGGACGGCAAACCGGAGCCGGCTCAATTGTCGATCTTGCCAATGGCGGGCGGCGATTCATTCTCTTTCACCGATCTACCAAAAGGCGCGAGCAATCCGGTCTGGGGGCCGGATGGGAAAACGATCGCGTTCACGAGCGACACAAATGCGGAGGACCTGGACAAACAAGCAAAGAAAAAGCGCAGGGAAGCAGAATTAAAAAAGGCGGTGAGCGAAAGTTCGCCATCCCCCACCCCCGCCACAAAAGGTTCGGGCAAACCGACGGCAACGCCTAAGAGCGAACCAGATGCGGCCGCAAAAAAAGCGGAGGCCGAAGCGGAACACGAGAGCGACATTCACGTGGTCACGCGGGCGGTTTACCGGGAAGATAATGAAGGTTATCTCGACCCGAAGCATCCGACTCATCTTTGGATCGTGCCAGCGCCGCGCACGGCGGATGAAAAGGTGCAGCCAAACCAATTAACTTCCGGCCGATTTGAAGAAGGGAACATCGTTTGGTCCAAGGACAGCGCGCAGATCTATTTCACGTCATTGCGCATAGACGAACCGTATTACGAACTGCCGAAGACCGAACTCTATTCGATTAACCCAAACGGCGGGAACGCAACAAAACTCAATTCGATCGACATGGGAATTGATGCTTTGTCGCTAAGTCCGGACGGCAAACGAATCGCGTTTATCGCTGCGACTACGCAGCCAGTAAATTCCTACACCCAACCGGATTTGTGGGTTGTCGATCTTACGCCCAACGCGAAGCCGCGAAATTTGACCGCAACGTTCGATTTCGATGTGGGCGGCGGTGTGTTTGGTGACAGCGCACCTCCGCGCGCCGGCGGCGCGAATATTCCCTTGTGGACGGCCGACGGGCGCAGCCTGATCGAGGTCTACGGAAAAGAAGGCAAAACAATTCTCGCCTCATTTGATGTCGAGAGCGGCGCAGAAACCGATCTCACACACGGAAACCAGGCGGTCCTCCGTTTCCGCGCGTCCGCAGATCGATCCAAAATCGTCTACACCGTGTCGACCCCGACACGGATAAACGATCTCTTTGCGCTGGAACGCAGCAGCGGCGAGCCACGCCAATTAACCGACATCAACGACGAGCTTTTTTCGAAATTGAATCTGACCGAGCCGGAGGAAATTTCATATCAGAGTTTCGATGGCAAACGGATACAGGCGTGGGTGCAGAAACCACCGGACTTTAATCCGGCAAAGAAATACCCGCTCATTCTGGACATCCACGGCGGACCGCATACGGCCTACGGCTACATTTTCGAGCACGAGTTTCAGTGGATGGCAGCCAAAGGTTATGTGGTGCTTTACCCAAATCCGCGCGGGAGCACGACCTACGGGCAGGATTTTGGTAACGTCATTCAATATCATTATCCCGGCGACGATTATAAGGATTTGATGGCGGGGGTAGATGATGCGATCCACCGCGGCTACATCGACGATAAAAAGCTTAGTGTAACCGGCGGAAGCGGCGGCGGTCTGCTCACAAACTGGGTTGTGGGACAAACGAACCGATTTGCCGCAGCGGTTTCTCAGCGCGACATCGCGAGCTGGGAGGATTGGTGGTACTCGGCTGATTTCACTCTCTTTCAGCCGACCTGGTTTAAGGCGCCGCCATTTGATGGCGAGGAAGAGTTCAAGACACGATCGCCGCTCACTTACATCAAGAATGTGAAGACACCGATGATGTTCATTCTCGGCGAAGTAGATTACCGAACGCCGCCTGGCGCCGGCGGCGAGGAGATGTTTCGCGCCTTAAAATTCCGCAAGATTCCCACGGTGATGGTGCGATTCCCTAACGAATCTCACGAGCTTTCGCGTTCTGGTCAGCCTTGGCACCGGGTCGAGCGGCTACAAAACATCGTTGGGTGGTTCGACCATTGGTTGATGGGAATTCCCAAACCGGAATACGAAGTTGCCCCGCAACAAGAAGTGCCAGTCAAGAAAAGTAACGTCCCGGGAAAGCAGTCGCCGCCACCCAGGGTCGAATAATGGGACGATACAGCGGTGGTTCCTCCATCATCCCCTTTTCAATCGGTCAAATTCCAGCTTAGTTGAGATCATGGCTTCTTCCTCACTCTGGCAGCGTTTTCAGGAATATTTTTTGCGCTACGCCGATCTCGATTTTTCGATCGATATCAGCCGTATGAAATTTCCGGCCGACTTCTTTGAGAAAATGCAACCGCGAATCGAGAAAGCTTTCGCGGCCATGCGCGAGCTCGAGGCGGGCGCGATCGCCAATCCCAATGAGAAGCGGATGGTCGGCCACTATTGGCTCCGCAATCCGGCGCTGGCGCCAAATGCAGAGCTTCGCGCGGAGATCGAACAAACAAATAAACGCATTAAACAGTTTGCCGCGGATGTTCACGCCGGAAAAATTGCGGACGAGAACGGAAGGCCCTTCCGGCATGTCCTACTAATCGGGATTGGCGGCTCGGCCCTCGGGCCAGAATTCGTGGCTGACGCCCTTGGATCGGTGCACGATCCAATGGACATCTATTTTCTCGATAACACCGATCCGGACGGTTTTGATCGCGTTTTCGATAAGATCGATCCGCCGAAGGACGGATTCGCCGTGGCGAACAATCGCGTTTCGCAGACGCTCGTGGTTGTGGTCTCGAAATCCGGCGGGACAAAGGAAACGCGAAACGGAATGCTCGAAGTCGAAGCAAAATTCAAACAGAAGGGGCTTCACTTCGGCAAACACGCTGTGGCCGTGACGGGCGTCGGAAGCGAATTAGACAAATATGCCGAACAAAACCAATGGCTCGCCCGTTTCCCGATGCACGATTGGATCGGCGGACGCACTTCGGTGATGAGCGCGGTCGGACTTCTCCCGATGGCACTGGAAGGTTTTAATATCGACGAATTCCTCGCCGGCGCGGCGGCCATGGATGAGCGGACGCGCATTCCCGATGCAACGCAAAACGCCGCCATGCTTCTGGCGTTGATGTGGTACTATGTGGGCAAGGGGAAAGGCGAGAAAGATATGGTGATCCTCCCCTACAAAGACCGGCTGGCGTTGTTCAGTAAGTATCTGCAGCAACTGGTGATGGAATCGTTGGGAAAAGAAAAGGACCTCGGCGGAGACATTGTGCATCAGGGCATTGCTGTTTACGGGAACAAAGGCTCAACCGATCAGCACGCCTACGTCCAGCAGTTGCGTGACGGTGTCTTGAATTTTTTCGTCACTTTCATCGAGGTTGATAAGGATCGGCACGGGACAGCGCTGAAAATCGAAAACGGCATTACCAGCGGCGATTATCTCCATGGATTTTTGCGCGGGACACGAAGTGCTCTTTACGAGAGCGGGCGCGAATCGATTACCGTGAGCATTGCGGAAGTGAACGCCTTTAACATCGGCGCGTTGATCGCAGTCTATGAGCGCGCGGTGGGCTTCTATGCTTCACTGGTCAATATCAACGCCTACGATCAGCCCGGCGTGGAGGCTGGGAAAAAAGCGGCAACGAGATTGTTGCAACTTCAAAAACAAGTGCGGGAAAAACTGACGACTGGAGCCGGGAAAACCGCGGAAGAGATCGCCCACTCCATCGATGCTGACCCGGAAGATGTCTTTCATGTGCTGCGCCATCTGGCGAGTAATGATCCGCATATCCGGACCACGGCGGGTAATGAAACGGTTGACGAGAAGTTTTCACTCGAACAATAGCGGGTATTGTTCTGCCGAATATGGCAGGCGCAGTTCCCGAGAAGCGAAGTGATTCCTCGAGTGTTCCCTGGAGCGACACGGTTCGCTTTGTCCAGCAGCTTAGTCACGATCTTCGCAACCATCTAAACGCAATCGAGCTACAGTCGGCTTACATCAGCGAGTTGGACGCAAATGCAGAGCTCAAAGGCGAGATCAAGCGCTTGCGCGAAATGATCTCCGGGCTCACCGCGACTTTACAGAACCTTTCGCGAGGAGTGGCTGACGTTGAACCCAATCTGATCTCCTATCGAGCCTCCGATCTTGTCGAGGATCTGAGCAAGAAAATCGCGCACGAGTTCCCGAACGAAAGTGCCAAGATTACCTGGGACATTCGGACAGGCGACGCCATGCTGACTGTCGATCCTCAACTTTTGCAGCAAGCGTTCAGCGAAGTTTTTGCCAACGCTTTCCAACACGACCGGGGCAAAGGTCCACTTGTTGCAGCGGCCAGAATCGACGGAAAGCGATTCGTCTTTACCCTTCGTGAACCGAAAGCGCGATTCGAATTATCCACCGAAAATTGGGGACGTGAACCGTTTCGGAAAATCACCCGTGGCCATTATGGTCTTGGCCTGAATCGCCTGCGCGTTATCATAGAAGGTCACGGTGGTGAAATGCATGCCGAGTATGATCCAAAAGGTTCAACGCTCCTTACCACGCTCTCCCTGCCAGTGGCGGGTGGAGGAGATTGAAGTCTCGCGCCAATCCCGTTTTGGGCGACTGGAGCGATCAGCTAACTCGCATTATGAGCGCAGATCTTTGAGATGAAGAACCATCGCATCCTGATTATTGATGACGAGCGGCCGATTCTCCTGACACTGGAGGCGCTTCTCCAGCGTCATGGTTATCAAGTCGACACGGCTCCCACCGCTTCCCAAGGATTGAAGTTACTGAAAACCAAGTCTCCCTCCCTCGTTTTGCTCGATCTTCAGTTACCGGATGCAGAAGGCTTGCAAACGCTCGATAGCATTAAGGGCGACTCACCGGAGATGCCAGTCATCATTTTGACAGCGCACGACTCATTGCACAATGCGATCGAGTCGATTAAGCGCGGAGCTTACCATTTTGTCAGCAAACCATACGCGCCCGAAGAATTACTCAGTTTGGTAGAGAAAGCGTTGGAAAAGCAATTGCTTCTGCGAGAGACAGCGAAGCTTCGAGAAAAAACGGAGCAACTCGAAAAGCGTCTCGAAATCGCCGAGACGCGACTCAAGCCAATTTTTATGAGCAAGTCGATGCAACAGATCGAGGAACTGATCAATGCGATGGCACCCTCCGATGCAAACGTGCTCATCGTAGGCGAGAGCGGCACGGGCAAGGAAGTGATTGCGAACGTCATTCATACGCGCAGCCGGCGCGCGGGGCAAGCAATGGTGAAGCTGAATTGCGCCGCGTTTCCCCAAACCATGATCGAGGGAGAACTCTTTGGTTACGTGAAAGGGGCGTTTACCGGCGCGCTGAACGATTTTCCGGGAATGATCGCGGCGGCGAACGGCGGCACGCTTTTTTTGGACGAAATATCGGACATGCCGGCGGAGTTGCAGACACGCTTTTTGCGTGTGCTACAGGAGCGCGAGTACCGGCCTCTTGGAAGCACGCAAACAATGAAGGCCGACTTCCGGGTGATCGCTTCAACCAATCACCCTGTCCCGCAGGCGCTCTCCGAGAACCGTCTGCGCTCTGATTTGTATTATCGGTTAAACACTTTTCAAATCGAAGTGCCCCCGCTCCGGGATCGCAAGCAGGACATCCCGCCCCTGATCGCTTCATTTCTAAAGCAGTTTGCTCGGCAACTGAAAAAGCCCGAACCGGACATCGCGCCAGATGCTTTTCAAAAGCTGCTCGATTACTCGTGGCCGGGAAATGTTCGTGAATTGCAGAACGCAATTGAATATGCGGTGGTACTGGCGCGGCAGGACTCGATCGGCGTGAAAGAGCTGCCCGCCGAAATTCAGTTGCCCACAGTGCTGCAACAAGCAGAGCGCGGCGTTCCGCCGCGAACCGGTGTGCAAAGCCTGGATGATGTCGAGCGCAACACGATTCTCCAGGCACTCGCGGAATGTCGCGGTAACAAGAAGAAAGCAGCGGAACTTCTCGGCATTCAGCGTCCGACCCTCTACAACAAAATGAGGCGTTACGCGATCGAGCTGTAAGCGGATTTCACACTTTTGGATTTGTCGGCGCATGTCACCGTTTGCAAAGCGGCAGTCCAAAATCGACAATCAAAATCGTGGCATCCCGTCATCTCGAGCAAGTTCTGGCGCACGCGGAGAATCAACTTGCCGCCACAGGTGCACGACGCCCCACTGAAGTTCTCCCGCTTTACAAAAAATTTCTCAAGGTCGAAGAACACCGGCTGCGGCTGAAACACCAAGCCGGTCATGGCGGTCGGGAAATTTGTGCGCACCGTGCTGATCTTGTCGATGTTTTGTTACGATACGTCTTCGGAGCGGCGTTCACCGCTACCCGCCCCGAAGAGGCGTCCGGTGCTCCCCTGGCATTGATTGCCCTTGGCGGATACGGCCGAGGCGAGCTGAATCCATTTAGCGATATCGATGTCATGCTTCTCCACCGGCAAGGGGCAAAGAAGATTTCGCCTCATCTCGAGGAAATGGTGGAGCAGGTTCTCTATTTGCTCTGGGACAGCGGCTTCAAAGTTGGACATTCGACCCGGTCGATCAAAGAAGCGATCACGCAGGCCAATCGCGATATGCTGACAAAGACCGCGATGCTTGAGTCGCGTTTCCTGGCGGGCGATGCAGAGCTGGCGCGAGAGTTTCGGGAGCAGTTTCGTTCCAAATGCGTAGAAGGACATGAACGGGAATACGTCGAAATGCGGATGCAAGACCAAGTCGTACGGCACAAGAAATTCGGCGACAGCGTCTATCTCCAGGAACCGCACGTGAAGAGCGGATGTGGCGGGCTGCGCGATTACCAGAATCTTCTTTGGATGACGTATTTCAAAGAGGGCTCATTGAGCACGAACCAACTTGTTGGGAAAGACTGGCTGAGCGAAACCGACCAACGGCGGATCGAGAGGGCCTACGATTTTCTTCTTCGCTTGCGCACCGATTTGCATTATGCCACCGGACGCGCCACCGACATTCTGCATCTCAACTTGCAGGAACAAATCGCCAAACGGCTAAACTACTCTATTGGCAACGGTCAGCTTCGCAGCGAAACGCTCATGCGAGATTACTTCGAGCACACGCGAAATATCTTTCGTGTGACCGAACGTATTAGCGCACAATTCGGAAGCGGGCACGTCACGAGCAGGACCCGTTCTCTTTTCAGTTTTCTTCCATTAATACGGCCGGACAAAACTCCGATTGGCGAGTCGTTCTTTATTCGCAATAAACAACTGCATCCGGATCGACGCGATCTTTTCCAGAAAGATCCGGAGCAGATGATGCGAGCGTTCCAACTCATCCAAGAATACGTCTTGGATCTAAGCCCGGAGGCGGCGGATTTGGTGAGCCGAAGCCTCGAACAAGTTACCCGGA
>QHMQ01000205.1:1524-3292 GCA_003217835.1 Verrucomicrobiota bacterium | reverse complement strand
AAACAAGTCTTGGTAGCGCCGATCCAATTAGCGCTTCCTTGATCGTAGCGCCTCCCGCGTAGGGCGTCATGGCAGGGACCCAGAGCATGATTCGATTGATAATCCATCCCTGATTGTAACGGACTGCAATGTCGGCGATAAAATCCTGGTCAATATTCAAGGTGACAGTTTGGACCAGATCTTTGGCGAGATAAGACATCCACTGCGTCGCTCTTCCGATAGGTAGTTCCCTGAATCCGGTCTCGTTCATATCGGTGCGCGGGTCGACGCTACGCATGTCCTGGCGCAACTCCCATTTTGATTCCTGGAGCGCTGGCAGTAATATGACTGCTGCGACAAGAGCAGCCACGATCGCTCGAGCAGATGGCGTAAATCGATAAATCCAGATTGCGAACGTCCACATACTCCAGAGAAGAAGAGTGTGCAACATACCAGTCCCGGCCGCGAACACGACCTCAGCTCCTAAAATAAGGGCTAATCGCCAGGGCCACCCTGGACCCTTGATCAGCATCCTGGCAAACACACTAAGATACCGGAGATTGGCGAGGAGTACAAATATGAAGGTTAGGCTTTCGACCCTCTCCATAAGAGAGCCAAGCGCTGTCGCGACGATGCTGATGCCAAGCAGGACGTCCAGCTCCAGGAGGAGCCTTGGGTTTCTGTAAATCTCTGGAGGTGCCCTTTTTGGTTGTAGTTTTACTAAAACAACTAGCCACCCGAGCGCCAGGGCAAACACAGCCGGCGCCCCGTAGGACAAGTACCGTGGAAAGCCTGTTCCAATGTCGTATGCGGGGTTGGTGGGCGGACAATAATAGCTCAGCCAGGCTGCCAACACATACTGCAAGGCGGCCAGTAGAATTGCGATATGCGGCAACGGAAGCATGAACCGGGAAGCAGTCGTCATATGGAAACCGGTCAAAACGGCCAGAAAGACGGTCGCACTAATCCACGGAGAAATATCGTAACTATAAGCCGCGGCCACTGCTGCGATCGCGCCGCTGATCAAAATTGCGCGGCGCCATTCCCATCCCTCCAGGAAAAGAAAGCGCGTTGGAGCCGTATTGATGAGGGTCTGCACCGGTGTCAGGCTACCGATTTTCCGATTTTTTATCCACCAAGTCTTGCAATTGACCGACATTGCTCAATCGCAAAACCTCCAGGCTTTTGAAACGAATGCTGAACTCTTTTTCCACGGCACAAATGATCTTAACGTGACTCAGCGAATCCCAGCCTGGGACTTGGTTGGCGGTTGTCGTTTCCGCCAGTGGAAAATCGTCAAGCTCAAGTTCTTTCAAAATTACTTGTCTGAGTCGGTCGGAAATCATACGTCATTTTTTCTCACAGGCAAAAGCTCAGTCAAAGCCCGGTCACGGTTAAGTTTCCGGCTGGGTTTTCCCGCTGAACTCTTGATCAACCAGCGCGGCGGCGTCAGAAAAACACGTCCTACCGTGACGTCTATCTGCATCACCGCTTCTATAATAGCACGCTGGGTTTTTGCCTTTTCATGTTCGCCGTTCAAATCAGCCTCCGCAATGACCCACACCTGCTCGGTGCCTGTTGCTGGATCCTCGACGCCCACCGCCACCACGCGGCCTGCCAAAACGCCATCCACCCGGTTGACGATGTCTTCAATGTCTTCGGGATAAAGATTTTTTCCGGCCACAATGATGAGGTCTTTCTTTCGGCCCACCACAAAACATTCCCCTCGGTGCAGAAAACCGTAGTCCCCAGTGAGAAACCATCCCTGCTTGAAAACTTCCGCGGTCTT
>QHMQ01000205.1:0-1501 GCA_003217835.1 Verrucomicrobiota bacterium | reverse complement strand
CCTCCGCGACAATCCTGATTTCACAACCGGAGATGGGAACGCCAGACGAAACGCATAGCCGGGCTTTTTCCACCGTAGTCTCAAGCTGTGCCCGTCCGCGAGCAAGTTCGTCGCGATTCACCGAAATGACCTGTGCCGCAGTCTCGGGCGGCGTCTGTGTCACGGCAAAAGTTGTTTCCGCCATAGCATAACACGCGGCCAAGGCCTCGCGCTTGAGTCCGAGGGATTGAAACCGCTGGAGAAACCGGTCATGGCTTTTTGCTCTTACCATTTCACTGCAATTGATGAACATACGCATGCTGTCCAGGCGAAGATTGTCCAGGTCTTCCTGGTAGATGCGATCCGCCATGTGGTGGTAAGCGAAATTAGGCAACCAGCACAATGTGCCGCGCTCGATCGAGATGGTTTCCAGGAGCATGACAGGCGCGGCAACCCATTCAAAAGCGTCGAGCTGCACCAGCGGAACTCCGTGTGTCAGCGCCAGATAAAATGCCGCGATTAGGCCCATATCGTGGTAGAAAGGCAGCCAACTGACGATTTTCTCTTCTTGATTGATGCCAATAGACTTCCCGTAGCGACGTATGTGTTCCAGGACCGCCCGATGAGACAGGGCCACGGCTTTTTGCAGGCCCGTTGTTCCCGAAGAATGTTGCAGGAGGCAAGTGGTCGGGAATCTCCGCTCTGCTTCGAGCCGGGCGCCGCTTGCCAGTATTTCCGCCGACCATTCCAACGGAAAACTGGTTCCAATTCGCGCTCCGTGAGCACCCAATCCAAACCGGAACTACGTGACATGCCCTCCAAGCCCGCGCGAAATTTGTCCGGGTGTAATCGCGTATTAGGGTACGCCAGGACGGCTGGCAGTGCTCCCAACGCGCATACCCCCAAATACACCGGATAGAAATTGCGATGATGCCGGATGATTAGAGCGCAAACTTCTCCTGGCCGGACGCCGTTTATGAAGAGGCCTTGGGCAAATTTTTCTGCCGTCGAAATCAGATCACCCCAACGCCACCGAAACGGCGCCTCGCCTGCCTCCCAATGAATGATGGCCTCGCGTTCCGGCGTCAAGCGGGCGTGACAAAGCCACTGCCACCAAACGGTTTCTTCGAGTCTTACCGGAAAACGATCGCCGCAGATCACCTTGGAATCTCCTCAGAATTGGAAGTAGACAAAGGCCTTCGCCTCGCTGTCGAACACGATGACAGCAATGATCATCGAAGCAAAGACGATCGGCTTCAACACCTCTTCGACGACCTGCCAGGTTTGCCACCTGACGATGAAATCACGGCTGATCCTCTTCAGAGCGGCCAGTGCTGCCATGCCAGCTAGAATCGCCGACACAATCAACACAATATTCTCACGAATTACCGCCGGTCGATAGCCGCCCTTCAATGTGAACAGCGCGTGAGTCATGCTCCAAGCCTGCGCCAGGGATTCCGCGCGGAACAATATCCACCCAAGCGTCACGAGTCCGAAAGTTACCGCACAACAAAAAATCCCG
>QHMQ01000095.1 GCA_003217835.1 Verrucomicrobiota bacterium | reverse complement strand
CACGCGAAATGGAGTACCTGAGAACGCCGTTTCGGCGTTACAATCGTCCGATAAGCCATCCTCATGCAAGGGAAGATTTGCCGCACGAATTCCTGCGTCTGCTCCGCAACGGCAGCGTCGACATGTTTACCCTATTGCAAGATGACGATGTACTTTTCGTGCCGGCCA
Organism: Verrucomicrobiota bacterium; assembly: GCA_003217835.1. Taxonomy (GTDB): domain Bacteria; phylum Verrucomicrobiota; class Verrucomicrobiia; order Chthoniobacterales; family UBA10450; genus Udaeobacter. The sequence continues at coordinate 9,242 of QHMQ01000095.1, read as the reverse complement.
CGTTTACTGATCGCCGAATGCAGAAGTTGCCGGAAATGGCACGACGAACCGGAGCGCGGTCTGTCGCGATCTTCCACGATGCTGCGGACCTGCGATTGTCCTTTTTATCGGAGCGTCGAATGAAAAAGTTTCGGAATTACATCAAGTCGCTCGCAGCGTTTGATCTCGTGATCTGTGTTTCAAACCAATCACGCGCCGATCTCTTTGAATTCTGGAACCGAAATGACGTGACTGCCCGAGTAGAAACCTTCGTGGCGCATTGGCCGTTGGAATTTGATGAGAATGAACGCTCCGCCGCGCATAGCGCGCGGCCAGTTATCCTCTACGTATCCTCCTTTAATGTGCGCAAGAACCACATACGACTCTTTGATGCGGCCAAAGAACTATGGGACAGCGGCGTCAAATTCGAACTTGAACTCATTGGTTCGAGCACGAACTGGGGAAGGAGAGTGGCGCTTGAAGCCTGGCGGCTCCAGTCACTCGGGCGACCTATTCGCTGGCTTAAACATGTGGACGATCGCACGCTCCATCAGGCCTATCGAGAATGCTTGTTTACCGTTTATCCTTCCCTCATGGAGGGGTTCGGTCTTCCGATTCTCGAGAGTCTTTGGCATGGCAAACCGTGCGTCTGTGGCGGAAACGGCGCGCTTGGAGAAGTTGCCCGCGGTGGTGGATGTTTGATTGTCGATCAAACAAGTGAGCATGCGATTGCCGCCGGAATTAAAAAATTGCTCAGAGATCAGGCAACTTATGCACGATTATGTGTAGAAGCGCGAGCCAGAAAGTTTCGTTTGTGGTCGGATTACATCGAGAGGCTTCTCGAACATTTGCAACTCCTTTTCAATCTTGGCTGCGGTTTTGCCATTCGTGGCCGACCTGATTTGTTCATCGCTCGCGCTGGTCATGTCTCGTTGATCAGCGCTCATCATGTCTGGTTGATCAGCGCTCAGCTCGCTTCATTTATTGGGTCCCTCGTCTACGTAGCACGTTTCTTCAGCACTAGCATACGGCCCGTCCTGCGAAGCCGTGAAGTAAAGTAGCCGTGTTCGGATTACATCGAGAAGCTTCTCAAGCATTTGCAACCCGTGCCGTGGCACGCCTCAGTTCCCGCCGTTCCAGGAGCCTGAACGTCGTCGTGCGCGCGACAGGCGGAAACCCGGCGGCGCGGCGCGCTGGGGACATAACTCGCAATGATTCGGTCGCGCTGCACCTTCACTACAGCGCGCAATTGCCCAATGCCGCGCTTTGCTTCCGTGGCGGGCCCATCATAACGTTTACCGAATGACAGTGAGCTCGCTCGGGGGCGAGCCCTATACCTTGCAAGATCATCGGAAGCAAAGAGTATCGCCGCGTGCCGAATCTAAATTTCGCTCGACGAAGTCCGCGCCAAGTGGCGGCAGGCCTGTCAAAAACCATCCACAAGAGTCTAATGGCGGCTTCAAACCAGCGATAAACGCGGCCAATCGCCGAACGCGCCATTAGAATTTTGTAAGGTAACAGGAGTGCCTCGCAGTCATTCCGAGTCAACAGGCGCGGCTGGCGCTCGCAAATTCCCCGCAGGGTGCGCTCGCCCATCACCCTCATGGAACCCAGGCGCGAATCATCTCGATGGAGGCTGAGCTGATTTCCATGATAGCGCCACATTGCCAGTTTTCTTGGCAAATGCACCGAACCGGCGTGAGCGGTGAGACGAAGCAACCACTCGTAGTCAGCAATAGAACCTATCTTGGTTTCAAACGGTGCCACCGCTTTTACGGACGACATGCGAACAACCAGTTGCGTTAGAGAACAATAAACACTGCGTCCGGCAAAGTGCAGCAGGCAATCGTGAGGGGCAGGCCGGTAATTGAGATGACGGCATATTTCTCCCGGGACAGAAGTGCGAACGGTATCCAAACTCAACAAATCCTTAGTCGCGCGCACCGTCAAATGGCCAATCAAATCCGCAGGCGAAAGCTCATCTCCGTTGCGATCGATAAACAATAGGTCGCATACAGCAATGCCCGCCCCAGGACATTGGGCGTATGCCTTTAGCATATCAGTGAGAAACTCCGGAGCCATTGTGTCGTCGCAAGTGGCAATGTGCAGGAATTCGCCACTTGCGAGCTGCATGCCCCGGTTAAGTGCGGCGTAAAGCCCATCCCGTGGAACCTGGTAGAGCCGAAAACGGGAATCAGTGGATGCGATCGATTTAAAAAACTCCCAACTACCATCGCTGGAATGGCTATCGAGGACGATCGCCTCCCAATTGGAGAACGTTTGGGTTAGAAGAGACTCGATGCGTGCGTCGAGAAACTGACAAGCGTTGAGAGACGGTAAGAGAATTGAGACTAGCGGTCTACCCATCTGAACTAATTTTCTTGGGAGCTAACTCGCTCTAAGGATTCGACTGCTTACTTCGACAAAATCCTCTGTTTGAGAGCGTGTTCGAGCGTCGAGAGGGCGCGCGAGCGGGGAACAAATCGTGGCCATCATCGCGTTGTCGACGAAGTGATGAGAAACTGGACGCTCGATCCGCCTTTCTTCGTTCTTTAGTCACACTCGAAACCCCTCGGATACATGGCTCATTAACTTGCCGCGCGACGTGGTTAGATGGGCTGACCCGAAGGCTTTTGAGCAGAGCTATACGCCGAAACATAACTATCGAGTTCCTTTAGCGATGAAAATGGAAAAATCAGAGGTTCGTTCCCGTAATTACCGGCACCACGAATAGAAATGTCCTAATCTCCCGATTCCACGATGCCCGATCCGCTCCCTTATGCTGCAAAAGATTACGTTCTGGAAACGAGTCGGTCAATCTCGGCGTTTCGCAATCCCGACGAAATCCGTCTCCAGTTTCTCTATGCAGGTTGTTGATGAACGCCATAGGATAATGGATCCGTGTTTGAACTCGCAGATTCGTTACATGCGCGCAGAGCCGGTCTTGTGTCGACAAACGGACAACCAATAAACGGCCCTGCATCCTCGAGACGCTTGACGCTTGCCGGGAGGCATGCCAGATTCGCGTGGCTCAGTGGTTACGCTTAACCGCGAAGAGGCGCTCGGCGAGCGGACCTCGCGGTCAAGCCGGTTTTGGCCACATATTTCTCGACGATGAATTCCACTCATCCCTGCTGGTGCGGACAGACCGATCTGACCGATTTTTCACCTGAATACTTCTGTTGCGAAAACTGCCAGACCCTCGTACTCAAGAACTGGCCGCCGGCGGAGAGATTCGACGTAATCAACGATGCCAGCGATTTTTATGGGCGCCGCTACTACGAATCGTTCGTAGTCGAGGACGGGTATCCAAGCTTGGCGGAGCGGGCGCGCAACGATCTGAACGAGCGCTGTATGCATTGGATGAGAACTGTGCTCAAATACCGCCTGCCGCCGGCGCGGACCCTCGAATTGGGATGCGGCCACGGAGGATTCGTTGCTCTGATGTGTTGGGCCGGTTTCGATGCAGCGGGCTTGGAACTGAGTCCCTGGCTGGTGGAATACGCAAAATCTGCGTTTGGCGCCCCCGTGCTTACAGGCACGATCGAAAAGCAGGATCTCGAGCGGCGCAGCCTGGATCTGATCCTGCATTTCGACGTTCTCGAGCATCTGCCCGATCCCCGTACCACAATGCGACGCTGCATGGAACTGCTAAAGCCGGACGGCTTCATGATCGTTCAAACGCCTTGTTTTCCCGTTGGCCGCACGTACGAGGAAATCGTGCGAAATAAGGATCGTTTTCTCGAGATGCTCAGGCCGGCCGAGCATCTGTACATTTTCAGCCGCCAGTCCCTCGTCCGATTATTCTCCGAGCTGGGAGCGCCTTTTCTTTATTTTGAACCGGCTATTTTCGACCATTACGACATGTTTGCTGTCGTGAGCGCGCGCGAATTGTCTCCCCACACCGAACAGGAAGGTACCGAAGTTCTGCTGCGCCGGCCCGAGGGGCGCATCGTCCAGGCGCTGCTGAATGCGAACGCTGCGCTGCTGGATGCGAACGCTCAATACAAGGAGCTGGCCCGGCGTTATGAGGAGATCGACGCCGACCGCGAGGCAAGGTTGCAGGCACTGCTGAAAATGGATGCCCTCTTCAAAGACCTGCAAAAGCGATGTGATTCCGAGAGCCGGGACAATATCGCGGCGGATTTGGAAAGGAAATAGGGATTATCATGCAGCCCGCGATCTCGATTGTGGTGCCCAGTTATAACCAGCCTCCCGAGTTTGTCTCGGAATGTCTCGCAAGCATCTTCGCTCAAAAAGGTGCGAGCTACGAGGTCATTTTTGTGGACGGCCAGTCTAACCCGGAGACACTTGCGGCAGTTGAGCCTTTCCGCAGCCGGTGCGCGCACTTTATTTCCGAGCCGGACGAAGGGCAGGCGGACGCAATCAATAAGGGTTTGCGTCTCGCGCGCGGCAGCCTCGTTGCGTGGTTGAACACCGATGATTTTTATGAGCCTGGCGCCTTTCAGCACATGGAGAACGCATGCAAAAAGAACCCAGCTGCCCCCTTTCACATGGGTATCGGGTTCCGGACCGATCAAGCGGGCAAGGCGCGGCGTCCGTTTTATCCGGATAACTTCCGTTTCAACCGACGTGCGTTCGTCGCGGGACTCAATTACATCCTGCAACCTGCCACTTTTATTCGGCGCGAAGCGCTGCAAAAGGCGGGCGGGCAGCTCGATAGAGACTTGCATTACGTCCTGGATTCCGAGATTTGGTTTCGGCTCCTTACTCTTGGCGATCCCGATTGGGTCCCTTTCCCTGTCGCTTGCGTCCGCGAATACCCGAGCACAAAGACTGCGACGGGCGGTTGGCTGCGTTTCATGGAAATTCAGAGACTCGCCGCCCAATATTCGAATTCGCAACTGACCCCCGGGGTCCTTTGCGAACTGATGCGCTTGATTCACGAGCTCATGACCGATGCTGAAATCAGCAAGCTGTTTCCCAAAGAAGCCGAAAAAAAGGTCCTTGAATTGTGGGGTTGCGCTGGCGAGGGATTGCGCATGCTCGCTGGAAGAAGCGACGGTTTCCCTGTAAGCAACTAAGAATCCGAGGTGGGCAATTGGTAATCTATTTTAGCGCGCGGATTTTGCAGGCCCAATCCAGCGGAGGGATCGTTGGATATTTCCTTGGCCTCGCGGGCGCACTCGCCAGAAATCCAGAGCTTTCGATCCACGTTGGTCTGACGCCCCTTAATTTTCAAGAGATTGGCGCCTCCCTGCCAGACAATATGGCGCGCCAGTATCTTCCCGGCCCGCAAAATACTATCTGGGCAGCCAACGAGCGCAGGGCCATCGAGGAAATCAGGCCCGATTGGGTCGTTTATTGGTATCCCGATACGCTCGATATCTATGATGCAGACCGCGCCTTCAAGGTCGCTTCCTGCCTTCCCGATCTTCAACATCTGGCGTATCCGTATTTCTTTGAGCCGGCCGAGCGGTCGCGACGCGACTTCGCATTCGCCACTGCGATCGGATCGGCGGACCTGGTTTTTGCGCTCTCGAAATTCGCAAGGCAAGATCTCGCGCGGACTTACGGCTGCGACGAGCGGCGAATAAAAGTGGTGTATCCCTCTCCCAGTCCGCAGTTTCTTTCCGGAAGCGCCTCGCCGGAGGCAATCGACAGGGCGAAAAAGAAATTCGGGCTCCCTCCGCGTTATGCGATTTTTCCCAGTAACTTCTGGCCGCATAAGAATCATAAAAAGCTTCTCGATGCGCTCCTGCGCGTACGCCGACGCGGAGTGGCAATACCGCTCGTACTCGTCGGAAGTGCTTCCTCTGCGGAAGGGGCGTTAATAGAACAGCTCGAGCGGGCAAAAGGCGAAGGATGGCTTTGGATGCTTGGTTACGTTGAGGACGAAGAACTCCATGCGCTCGTCAGCGGGGCCGCCTGTCTGCTTTTTCCATCGCTGTTTGAAGGTTTCGGAATTCCCGTGGCTGAAGCGCTGGTCGTCGGCGTGCCGGTTGCTTGCAGCAGCGTTTGCAGCCTGCCCGAGGTCGGGGGGGACAGGGCCCGTTATTTTGATCCGCAGGAAGTTGAGTCGATCGCGCGTGTGGTGGAAGACGTCTGGAAAAATGCACCCTGGGACGCCACCACCGTGTCGAAGGGGCAGGCTCAGTCGCATCGTTTCAACTATCTCGATTCCGCGGCCGAGCTTCTTGAGGCGCTCCGCAAAGCTCCCGCGCGGCGAGAGGCCCCCAGGCTGCGAGAAATCGCCGTCCTTGATCCGCCGCTGGTGAGCATCGTCACACCCTCCTACCAACAAGGCCGGTTTCTGCGGCAGTGCATCGAGAGCGTGCTTACTCAGGATTACCGGCAGATCGAGTATTTTGTTCTGGACGGCGGTTCGACCGATGAATCGCGGGAGATATTGAAAAGTTACGATGGGCGTTTTTTTTGGAAGAGCGAGCCGGACGGCGGGCAAACCAGCGCAATCAATTCTGGTCTACAACTTGCAAAGGGAAGTATCCTCGCCTTTCTCAACAGTGATGATCTGCTCCTGCCAGGGGCGGTCTCAACCATTGTCGATGAGTGGAGACGTCAGCCTAGTGTGGATTTATTCTACGGGCGAGCCAACTATATCGATGAACATGGCGATATTATCCGCGAATACGATACGCGCGAGTTTCAACTCGAGGAGTTCAAGGGCCGCTGTACCATCTGCCAGCCGGCCGCTTTCTGGTGCCGGCGCATCATGGATCGCATAGGGCTCTTTGACGAGGATTTCCAGACGGCGATGGATTATGAATACTGGCAACGCATTGCTGCTAACAAAGGGCTTATCGTTCGCATCGATAAACTGCTGTCATGTTCGCGTGAATATTCGGCAACAAAAACGAAATCCCAGCGTGGCAAGGCATACAAGGACGTTTTCAAGAGCCAGTGGCGCCACTGGGGGAACGTTCATCCAGAGTGGTGGATGGGATTCCTCGATTACTCCAAAAACGAGCGCCGCGCCCTGTGGAGTGCCTTCGTTCCGGCTTCCAAGTGCGGGGACTTATCTTATTTCCTCTCCCGTTTCCTTCGCCGGCGGTCTTTCAAGTTTGAATCGCCGAACGGTCGCCGGCGTCGGAATATTTGGCAATAACAGCGTCCGAAGGGCCATCCGAGATTAATTGCCCCTCGTGCAACCAAATCGCGCGAGGGCAGAGTCGCGAGACTACTTCCATTGAATGGCTGATAAAAATAACGGTTCTGCCAGCCGCCGACACGTCGCGCATCTTGCCTAAACATTTTTGTTGAAACTCGGTGTCGCCCACAGCCAGAACTTCGTCGACGAGGAGAATTTCCGGATCGAGATGCGCGGCGACGGCGAAAGCGAGCCGCACATACATTCCGGTGGAATACCTCTTTACCGGCGTGTCCAGGAACTTATCAATCCCGGCGAAGGCAACGATTTCGGTAAACTTTCGTCGAATCTCGACGCGCTTCATGCCGAGGATCGCGCCGTTCATAAAAATGTTTTCGCGGCCGGTTAGCTCCGGATGAAAACCGGTCCCGACTTCGAGAAGCGCTCCAACGCGTCCGTAAATGTCTGCGCCGCCGGATGTCGGCTCAGTGATGCGACTTAGAATCTTTAGCAAAGTGCTCTTGCCTGTTCCGTTGCGTCCGATAATGCCGACTACTTCGCCCTTCTTAACTTCGAACGAAACGTCCTTAAGCGCCCAGAACGTTTCGGATGTAAGTTGGCCGTTTCTCTTCCATCGCGCCAGCATTCGCTGCGGTAAACCAATTAGATCATCACGCAGTGTCCTGTATCCCGGCAGTCCGTCCCGTTGATGCGCGATCTTGAAAGACTTGCTTAAGTTTTTGACAGCGATGGCGACGTCCGACATTTCGCGAAATAATCCAAAGACTAAATGATGTCGGCGAAGCCACGTTCGGCGCGGCGAAAGAAAAACGCGCCGCTGAACAAGGCAACTAAGGACATTACGATCGTGATGCAGAGGAGATTAGGGTTCAGAACGCTGTGGCCCAGCACTGCCCACCGAAAACCTTCAATGAATCCAACAGCGGGATTCAAGGCGAACAACGGCCGCCATTGTTCAGGAATCATGCTTATTGGGTACACGACTGGACTTGCGTACATCCAAACTTGAATGAAATATTGCAAAGCGTGTGTGCAATCACGGTATTTAACGCTGAGCGCGGAAAACCATAGGGCTACGCCAGTTGCGGTCAGAGTCATGAAAAACAGAAAGACAGGTAATACGGCCAGTCGAAATGTGGGCGGGACTCGATAAATCGCCATTAATACCAAAAGCACGACCAGTGTAACCGTGAAATCGACGACCCCACGAAGGGTCTGGGCGAGGGGGAGAAGTAACTTAGGAAAGTAAACTTTGGAAACAAGCTGGGCGTTACGGACGAGACTGTTCCCCGCGTGTTGCAGCGCTTGCGAGAAATATGTCCAGACAGTCAAACCGCAGAAGACAAACAACAGGTAGGGCGCGCCGTCGCTTGGAAGCCTCGCCACTCGGCCGAAGACTACTGTGAAAATTATTGCTGCGATGAGGGGCTGCATCACCACCCAAGCAACCCCAAGCGCAGTTTGTTTGTAGAGAAGTTTCGTGTCGCGCTCTACCAAAATCCAGAGTAGGTCGCGATACTTCCAAAGTTCGCGAACGTTAAGCGCTGCCCAGCCTGTTGTCGGTCGAATGCGAAAAGTGGGCTTTTGCTGCCGGGCTTGCGTCCGAATTGGTGTCGCAGATAGTTCAGCGACAGTGGTTACGATGGGAGATTCCGTGCTCAAGGGAGCAATTTTAAGATAGCGTTCCCTGAGCGCAAGTGGTTTGGACGATTTGAATGGTAGCGCAATTTGCATTTCCACTGGCAGGCCATGCGCCCGGAACTGAAAGAATAATTGCCTGAGCGGCGATCCGACAAATCGCATATTTCACGAATTCAGTTACTATCGCTTTGGTGTCACTCAACCAGCTTGCCTGGCGTTTCTTTTGAAAACCTTTTGTTTCAGATTGATATGATTCGCCTCGACGCCAGGAGCTCCTGCACATCCGTGCTAAACTCGCGAATGCAACGGATGACTCGCAAGATTTTCGCGGAGCTTTCGCGTCCGATCCCCCGCAGCCTGAACTGGAGCCACTCCAAACTTATCTACGCTGTTCAGACTCCACAGCGCGTCACCGTGATGACTGGATGCAGAAGTTACTTGATTCAACCCCGTTTCTTTGATTCCTCGCTTTGGAACTATTCAACTGCGCCTGAGGGCGCGTTTTACATGGACGATACGTGGATCAGCGGTT
>QHMQ01000187.1:410-5094 GCA_003217835.1 Verrucomicrobiota bacterium | reverse complement strand
TCACTTGCGCGAATTTCATGAGCAAAGAAATGCATCTGCCAAAAACTCCTGAGGATCGCGCGAAATGGAATGCGATGGGGGATTACGGAGCCAAGCTTCTCGACGTCTACAAGAAGTACACCGACGAATGGGCCAAGGCGTTTCCAAAACAGCAGGTAGCCTTGCACCTATCCCAGGTGCTAGATTTGCCTTCGTCGTTCTTTGAACGCATCATCGATTATGGAGTGAGCAAATACCCGGAGCGCTTCACGATCCAGAATTGCCAGCTTACAGGTCGGAGGGAAGACACCGGCACGCTCAGCTATGACCTTGTGCAAAAATACCGTGACCGTGCTCATCACGGTTTTCAAAGTCTCGCAGGCTTTTCGCACGGTGGCGAAAGAATGGGCTCGATCGAAATGGCCGTGCTCAACGTGGTCCATGCAACGGGCGAATACTGGGAGCTGTGGCATGGCGATGGTATAAACGCAGAAACTTCGGCGGCCATAGCCAGCGCCTGGCAGGAAGCGAACAAGCTAGGTTACGATGTCTACAAACAAAAGCTGATCGCTGAAGGTCGCTATCAGGAGCAGAGCGGTGACCGCCACCGCGGAAAGGGGCGACGTGGGCGACGCAACGCCGGGTTAACACCTGAGGCATAAAGGCCGAAGTCGCTGCTACTACCTTTTACTTTCGGCCGGCAGATTTTCTCCGGCAGGGTTTGCATTGCTAGACCTGCAAACAGATGCGTTCCGTGGCGGGGAATAACAGAGCCATTCGAAACAAGGGGAGGATCCATTTCGATCCGAAATTCCAGCGCACTTGCCCCGCAAAATGAAATTATCTGGAATCGGGATGCTATTGGCCAGAAGCTAGAAGAAAAGAGAACTTAAGGTATGTGCAGATTTGTCGGAGGCAAAGGAGCCTACTTCGATTTTAAAGCCGCTCCCTGAGTCGCCAACATCGTTTGATATGCCGGATTTATGACATCCACCTCACAGGTCTCAACATATCTGCAACCGATATTCACCGCTGCCGTAAACGAATTATTCATGGCAGCGTAAGCCGAAAGAAGCGGGTCGGAGCCCCATGGCGGAGAATTGCTTAGGCGGGCAACATTGCCGGCAGTACTGGTAGAGCAGAGAAACTGAACGCCGGTAGGTTGGGTCAGCCAATTATTGTAAATCGCAGCGTTTGTCAAATTACCAGGTACAGAGGTCGCATGCAACTGGGAGTTCATAATTCCGAATCTGCCGGGATACTTGGCTACACCCCAAGCTACAATTGCATTCAGCGCCCTGGTTCCGCCTTGGTTGTTTGGAAACGGTCTTGCCACAGTAATAAAAGGCGGCGTTGTCGGGAATGCGGTCATGTAAGTGTCGATGATTTTCTTCGTCACCGCCTGCCAGGCCACCATTCCAGCGGAGAAATCCACCGTCGCGGCATAACCCGCTGCAACCGCGCTGGCGTTAAAGTAATCAACATCGGCCTGTTGAGTGGCGAGATAGGACTCACCTGTCTGACTAAAGCCCAAAGCGGAAACGAATGCCGTCCATTGAGTCAATACAACCGGATCCCACGGCACCGGCATCACGCCCGAATCCGGTGCGGTGAGCACACGAAATGGGACTCCGGGATGGCGCGCCAGAATCGAAAAGGTGAGGTTGCCGCTCTTGGTTGCGGTCGCCGGCGCGGACAGGGTCGCAACTGTTCCGGTTCTTGAAATGATGGTAGTGCCCGGTGGAAATTTGTCGCAATCAATCACCCTGCCAACATCGGCGGCAACAAAGCTGGCGGTTGGGGACGTAAGCGTTGCCACATTAAGCGTGGTCGAGCCGTCCGTGAAAGTGTCAGCGCCCATCAGCCATGGTGGGGATTTGATTCCAGCAATCGCGCCCAAACCGATAAACTTGCCGCTAGTGGCGGCAAGAGCTAAACAGTCATCAATCAGCTTCCAATTATAAACGCCGTCCTGCGTTTCGATGTCTTTCCAGCCCGTCCTGATCCGCATTCCCGCTACGTTCACATTCAGCCAGGGATGAGAATAAATGGGTCCGATAGGATTACTGGCACTTATACTCCCCGGCAGATCAACGATCCCTGCGGGGAATGGTTTTGACGCGGGCCCAGCGGCAGCAAGGCGAGGGAAAGCCACCGTGGCTGCGGCAAGCGCGGCCAAAATACCGAGGGTTTTGAGGGCGTTTCCCATTAATAATTCTTTTGTTGTGGACATAAGGGGACGAGTTATTAACAGTTATTCACAACCTGTCAAGGTTTTTTCTTAGGGTTTTTTCTTAGGGTTTTTGAGGAAGATGCGGCGCGATGACGTAAAGAAGAGGCACCGCTGTCTGATCACCTCACAGCCCACGAATCCCGTTGTGATTACGGCACGTACATCATGCCCTTGCTCCAGCCCAACGTTAACTCGTCGACGAAGAGGTCAGGCCGACGCTATGTTTCTTCATCGCCGCATCGTCTCTCCACGCCCTGCCATTTGCATCGCGCAGCAATGAATTTCTTTGACTCCAAAGCATAAAAAGCGTTCCATTAGGCATCAGAAAAGTACCGTCAGCTTTCTCGTGATGGCAGTCGCGAACGCCGCGGAGGCGCTGATCTTTCTTCATGTGCCGAAGAGCGCAGGCACGACGCTGAATCGGTTGATCGAATGGGAATATCCGCTCTTCGAGATGTACTCGGTCGATCCGGTTCTGTTCCGGTGGTCAAGGGCGCGCCTCTGGCGGCTCCCTCAGCGGCGGCTAAAGAGGTTTCGCGTCTTCAAAGGTCACATGCCGTTTGGACTGCACAAGATCCTTCCGCAACCAGCTACTTATATCACCGTGATGCGCGGGGCTGTGGAACGGGTTATCTCCGCCTATTACTTCATGAGCAACTATAAGTTGCACCCCAATTATTGGAAATTCAGACGAGAAGATTGGACACTGGAGGATTTCGTGCAGCGTTCGCCAAGAGAAAACGTGCAAACCAAGATGATCGCCGGAGCCGACTATGACGAACCTTGCACCGCAGAGATCCTGGCGAAAGCGAAGGAGAATCTGCGATACTTCAGTGTAGTCGGGCTTACAGAGCGTTTTGAGGAAAGCCTGGCACTAATGAAACTGCGCTTTGGTTGGAAGATCGAGTCTTACTCCAGCTTTAATCTTACTCGCACCCGGCCGAAGAAACGCGATCTGCCGCAATCGACTCTTGATCTAATCGCCGAGAGAAATCGTTTCGACATCGAGCTTTATGAATGCGCCGCCAAACTTTTTGAGGAGGCGATTGATAAAAATGCGGCGGAAGTAAGACGGGTCGTTGGTCAGCTGGAAGCAGCGCGAATCCAGGACCCTTTGCGCGAAAGGCTCTTTTCGATCGGTGCAGCTACGCGAAAGGCGATCAACCGAGCCTACTCGGCGTTGTAGCCTGCTGCCAGGTTCGCTGGCTGGCTCTCTCCGCCGATGAGCAGGACTTTGGCGCGGTAGGACTCAAAGACAACCTTGGCGTATTCATTCAGGTATACACGCGCCTCCGGGCTGTTCAATTCCAAGAACCCTCCGTAAGGCACGAAAATAAGCCAGGTGCGCCGGCCTCGGCTGGTTACTTCACGCAACTCCTTCAAGCTACGAATTGTGGGATAACCACGAAACTTATCCATAAACCGGGGTTCGGTGAATCTTTCATTGTAGGTTATTTTCTTCGTTAAGATGGTGTCGATATAGTAATCACCCGGTATCCCGGCGTAATGTTCAAAGATGTGGGGCATACCCGAGATGATGAGGTCACCTGGCTGGAAGTGGCTTTTCACGTATTGCGCGGCGCCGCGCCCACGCTCGATAGGGAGTAAAGCTTCATCAGCCATTCATTGCTTTGAATAAATAGCAGAAAGAGCATGGCCACTCCGGCGGTATGCGCAAAGCTGCGAGCAACCGTGGAGTTGCCTTCGCGCCGGGCAAGCAATAACAGCCGATCGTAGAGGGCGACAGTCGCAGCTACTCCGGAGAGAATAAGAAGCGGTTGATAGTACATGCAGTAACGCGGCGATAGAGCTGCAATTAAGTTCGTGTGGCAGAAAACCAGGGAACCAAGTACCGTAACAACGTAGCGGAAGGCCGGTTGGCGCCAGCAGAATGGGATTCCGGCGAGAGTCATGAGGGTGAAAAAGACATGGTTCTCCGACAATAACAAATGGTCCACGTAGTACATTGGCTGCCAGCCATACTTTAGAAAAAACGGGGAAGGGCTGGCGAGGCTGGAAAGCCCGAAGCCTATCTGCAGATAGGGTGATGAAGCGAGCGTGCGCCAGGAGAACTGCGCGATCACTAGCGCAGCCATAAAGAAGACGCAGCGGTAGAGATGGAATTCTTTTAGCCACCACCATTCGCCCCAGCGCACAACGAGTAAGGCAAGGAACAGAGCGGGCAGGATAAATGCGCTTCCCTCCCATGACAGATAAGCCGCGCAAAAAGTCACGGTCGCTGCGGTCAGATATTTGTGTTGGAATGGACGAACTCTGATCCCTTCGTAAAAGAACCAAAAGGTAAGCATCGCCATGAACTGGCATTGCTGCGGGTGAAAGGCATTCTGCGCCCACAGGATATTCATTGGAAGACAGGCGTATACGAGTGCGGCGATCAAGCCGGTCCTCCAATTAAAAAGCAGGCGGCCCATTAGTGCGACTATCCCGATGCAAAGGGTGCCCATGATGAGA
>QHMQ01000187.1:0-373 GCA_003217835.1 Verrucomicrobiota bacterium | reverse complement strand
CCGCAACCCTGTTGAACGGGAAACCAAGTTCCCAAATACCTTTCGATTTCTGAACCAGACCGTACTCGTCATGGTCGAACGACATGGCGCCGTAATCATTGTAACGGAACGCGAAGCCCAAGCCTATGATCGTGGCCAGGAGTAGATAAGGCAGCGCATCGGCAGACACGGTGTTTTTGATTTGCCGAATCCGTGCGCTGAGATCTCCTGTTGTCCGCCGGCGCGGGACGAAGTGAAGCAAACGAACTGCCAGAAGTGCGACAACTGCCAGCGCAACAAATTTCGGCTGGAATGGCCAGTCTATTGGAAATCGGAAGTCGTATCTTGGAAGGAGCAAAAAAAGCAACCCTACGGCGATTGGGGCATGAAAGAG
>QHMQ01000186.1 GCA_003217835.1 Verrucomicrobiota bacterium | reverse complement strand
CGAATCCAACGGTGCTGCCGATTCCACCACGCGATGTAACTGCTCGGAAAGACATCCAACAGCTCGATGTCCGTCGCCAGCCCCACGCGGACATAACTGCCTTCCAACAGATCGTGACTCAACAAGTGCGCCGTTGGAAATCGTTCGGACAAGAGGCGATGAAACGTCTGGAGTTCGTAGATGCCTTTGCCGTGATAACTGCCTTCTCCGACCAAGTCTTGATAAACATCGGAGACGGCGTGCGTGTAAGGATCGATCCCCCGCGGATCGGCAAAGATGCGTGAGAACCATGTGGCTCTCGCGCTCGGCAGCGAGGCGCTAACGCTGGGCTGAATGATCGTGTAGCCGCGAATCACGCGGCGGCCATTCGGCGAAAGGCGCGCCTGATTTAGCGGATGCGCCAGGGTTTCGACCAATCTCCGGGCGGTGTCGCGCAGCAGTTGGGTATCGGCATCCAGCGTGATGACAAACCGAATGCCCTCGAGCTGTGCGCGATCGCCCGCGCGGAGAAATCCTTCCAGCTCGGGCGCGGATTCGCCGATCAGGAATCGATTGAGCTGCTCGATCTTGCCGCGCTTGCGTTCCCAGCCGATCCAGCGTTGCTCGCTCTCGCTCCACGAGCGGCCACGATGAAAAAGAAAGAAGCGCCCCGCTCCGTGCCGGCGATTCAGTTCCTCGATCCCTCGGGCCACGATGTCGATATATTCTGCGTCCTCCGGCATGCTCTCTCGCGGCGCGTCAGCAAAATCGGTCAGGAGCGAAAAGCACAAATTCGCATCCGTATTTCCGAGGTAACGAATTTCGAGGCGATTGAGCTCGTTTTGGATTGCGTCCGGGGTGGTCAACAACAGCGGCACCACCACCAGCGTGCGGCAATCATCGGGAATGCCTTCTTTTTTGAAGGACATTTTGGGCAAGACTTGGGGCGGCAAGAGCGAGGTCACGAAATAATTCACGGCCAGCACCGCCAGCTCGCTCGCGGGCAGGAGCAGCAGAAATCCCAGCAGCCCGTGTGTCAGCGAATGAACCGATCCGGCACTGAAAAGAAGAGGCGCTACGACCATCGCGGCCGTAAGCAGGAAAATGCTTCCGAAGTACGCGCCCGCCCCGTGCGCACGAAGCCATCGGCGCAACCGTTCCGCGAGCGGAACCTTGGCGCTCGTCGCCCGCTCGAGCGCCGGTCGGCCCGCGTCGATCAAATAATAGCCGACGTGTCGTGCGACCTCATCCTCCGCGGCCTTCGCCAGCGCAAGCGCCTGGTCGATCGTTTTCTGTTCTGAACACCTTGACCATCGGGCGACTTCCTCCACCGCGCCCCGACATCGATCACTCGTCTCAAAAGCAAGGCGGCGGCAACTATTGATCGCGTTGGTGAGCGCGGTCTGCTGTACGGCCTGGCGCCGATGTTCCTGCTGCATAACCTCGAGCAGCGGCGAACGGAGCGAGCGTTCCAGCCAGCCGCTCACCAGCGGGAGCACCCCCTCTTCGTCGTAGAGATGCGCCACCAGTTCGCTCGCAAAATGCGGCGTCGGCTCGGGATACCGTTCCACCAATTCTTCCATCATCTTGAGCAACCGTGGCGAACTGTGGCGGCCGGCGGTGATGAGCCGATTCGCCCAAAAGTCGGCCTCCTCGCTCTGGCTTTGCTGTTGCTCGACCTGGATCGCGAGCGCGCGCAGGCATTCGAGCAACTGCAATCGCAACATGAGCGGCAGGGCCCAGAGTTCTCCGATGTCTAGCGGCGAGGTCGCCTGAAAAGCGACCAGAAATTTCCCGATCAACTCCGGCTCCAAGGCGCCTCCGCTCTCGGCCACGATTTCCGAGGCCACATGGTAAACCCGCGGCAGCCCCGCCTCGGGGCCGCTGGCGATGAGAGGCAGCTTTCCGTACTGTTTTTGCGGGAGGCTCTCCCGCAGATCGGTCACCTGTTCCCGAATCAAATAGGCGTTATCGAGCAGCCACTCCGCCGAAAGGGTGAAGGCGTGGTGCACTTCGGCTGACATCGTTAGGCTTGCGTTTGCCCATTCCAACGCCCGCTCGATCTCGCGCAACCGGCGCAGAAAGGATGGCCCGCGCGGCTTCGCTTCCCGGCTGACCCGGATCTCGTGCGCGAGGCGGGCGGCATTTTCCGCGAGACGCTGACCCGAAGGCAGTTCATGACCGAGCGGTCGTGCGCTCGATTTGAATCGGAAATGCGGCGGCGAATGAAAAGCAAACGTCACGGGCGCCTCTGTTTCCACGTCTCGCAAAATCGCCAGCAGGCGCGACGTTTCGGCGGCGTTGACTTCAGACAGGACCACCGTTTCACCCGGCAGGATCGTGCTCGTGCACCTGGCCAGGCTTGCCGCGGCGACATGCTCCTGAAGCAACCGGACGAGAATCCAGCCGGTGAGAGCGCCCGCTAACGCGAACGCAGCGAGAAGCAGGGCCAACCCAGGCTGCCGGTAATCGGCCAGCATTCCGCGCTGCCAGAAGATAAATGCGCCAAGGGCCAGGCTGAGAACCGAACCGGTGGCCGATCCGCCGATCGCCGAAATCCCATGTTCCTCGATCCGCGGCCGGCCTCTGGCCGAAGCGTGGATCGCGGCCGCGCGGCGGAACTGAGTGCGATGGAGATTTTTCAGCACAGCCCGACCGGTCTTCGAGCTCTGGAAAATGCCAACCACCAAAACGCGATCATCTTTCGTCTGCCGAAATCTCATATCAAATTTTACTGTATAAATAGCCTTCTGAACCGCGTGTAATGGTTATTGCCGCATCCGCCCTCTGCAACCTGTCGGACAAAAAGCGCTCTGCATTCGGTTGAGTAGCCCTGTCTGCTTCCGATTGCACGCTGCCAAACCGCAATCGTGCGAAAACAGGGACAAATCTCCGGATCAGTTGATTCAAAGTCAGTTGCTTTGCGAGCTTGCAGTTAGGAACTGGTTGGCTGATTCCGGTCGTGCTCAGCGGCAATGATCAGGCGTTTCGGCAAGTGTAAGTCTGGCAGGGCTTGATCGCTGTGCGGCTTGCGCTCTAGTACAAATCCTAGCACAACGCTGCTGGTCCATATGAACTGACCAATTGAGCCAGGGTGGCGAAACTGGAAACCGCCTCAGACTTAGGATTGCGAAATCATCGATTTCAGGGCGTCGCTTTTCATTTCAAAGCGAACGCATTTTACGAATGGAAAACAGGTTCTTCGTACGAAATCGTTGCGGTCGCGAATGGTGAGTAGAATGCGCCTCGTTCTAGCACAAATTCTAGCACAACGGCACGCCAGACTTCGGTACATCTGGATGGCGAGATTGGTGATCGGATGTCAGTTGTACTAAAATTGTACTAGGGATCCGTCTCGATTGACTCGTTTTCTTTTGGCTACATGGTTGTTTGAGGTCTTGTGGCACAGTCAGGCTTCGTAAACGACCAATCGACCCCGACTGAAGACGCGCTTCGACGCGCAGTCGATACGACGCCTGCTTTTATTCACACTGCTCGGCCCG
>QHMQ01000185.1 GCA_003217835.1 Verrucomicrobiota bacterium | reverse complement strand
CAGCGCGAGCGATCTCCGGCCGCTTATCCAAAAGATTTGCGGCTTTGCGTCGCGCTTCGGTAAACCAATCACGTGGCATTGGGCTAGGTGGCCGAAGCGGGATAGGTAAACGCCAGAGACTGGCATAAGGGCTGATCAACTCAAGGCAAAAGGTATCAAGTGTCTTGATCGAGACGCCCAAACTCTGACGACCTTCAGAGGAGAGCCGTCGCCGAAAGACGTCGCGGGCAGCATTTGTATGACTTAGGAAAAGGACCTCTTGATGGGCTGCCAGCTTCCCAGCGAACTCAAACGCTAGCGTGCACGCCAGATGGGTCTTGCCGGCACCGGCCGCAGCCTCGACTCCTAATAGCGGTTCCTCTCCAAGCAGACGGTCAATGTTGTGCCCACTAGTGTTCGGGATGCGCACTTCGAACCCGTTCCATGGCCCACGTGACTAGGTCCCTAAACGTCGTGAGGAATTCGTGGTTCGATTCCAAGTTGGTGTGAGCAAATTCCCCAAGCTGGCGGCCAGCGTCGAGTGACTTGAACCATTCGCCGGTGGTAGCCGCTTCGCCAACAGCATCGCGCACTCGACCCTCGCCGAACGACGCAACCAAGTCGGGCAATGATGCGCGGGACTGTTTGCCGAGCCGTGTTGAGATTGCCTGTAGGCGGTCGACGACTTTCAGAAATGGTCCAGCTGTCCCCGGCAGCTCGGTAAGAGCCTCCATAGCGTTGAGGGGAATAGCGTTGGCAACGGCGCACTCGAGACACCTTCCCCCGGGCGCCATGTAGAGTCGAATTAGTGGCGCGGTAGCCAAAGCTGCGCGTTTGCCGCTACTAAAGCGCTCGTTGTCTACCAGACCACATGTGTGATATCCGTCGCCCGCCAGCGCTTCCAGAAGCTCAAGCGCGTGATCATGCCCGCCAGCGTCAATCAAGTGGATTCCGAACGCGCTCGGATCAGCCCCGCCAAGCGTTTCCAACATAAAGTCGACTAGGCCCACCTCAGTTGCACCCTCACAAACAATTGGGAGGCGGCTAAGGAGGGCCTCTGGATCTAGGTGCATCAGCCTTTCGAGTTCGCCGCGGATTGGGCCTATTGAATGCTCTTCGTGGCGACGTAAGACCCAGGCCTCTCCCTTACCCAGGCGGGCAAGCACGGCGGGTGAATGCGTGGTCATAAAAGCCTGGCCATCACTCGCCACGAGTCCCCTAACAAGCGCCACATGACCGCGATAGGGGCGTCATGGACCTCAGCCGTTGCTAGAGTCACCATCGCAATCTGCTGGCTTCCTCTTCCGAAGCTGGCCAATGGCACCTGGCCATCACCTGACCTCGCCGCTAGGGCGAGTAGCTGTACGGGACTCTGACCACCGCTAGGAATTAGCGAGAGGGCCAGCTCCTTGATATCAATTCCCGCATCTTTGGGTCGGATGGCCAATCGCTCAAGGACTTTCGATACCTCTTCAGGAATCTGGAGCGTGTCAGCGGTCCCCTGCATTGCGGCGACTGCCGGCGCCCTCATTCGATCGCGCCCAAGCGCTCGCTCAAGCAAGGACCCCCGAGACATTCTCAGTTGCGCATCTGGTGCTCGGTTCGTGTTTACGCTCCAGAGCCCAGCAGCGATCCGAGCCGGTACCGACAGAGGTCGCGGATCATTGCCCGGCTGAAGAATCCTGTGCTGCAACTCAAGGTCTGAGTTTCCCTCGACCTCCAATAGCGCCACCGATTCGATTCCGTTCTCCTCGTCCGGACCCGAGCGCAGAACGCCAGGCTGAGAGTCCCAACCCCACAATGGCGCCGGATAGACTCGTGCTAGGAACTCGTCTGAAAGGTGACCGAGCACCAACTTGATCTGGAAAGGCTGAGACGAATCTAGGTTCCGGTAATCCGTTTCTAACGCAGCCTGAGAAGGTTGGGGCGACAAAACAAGCGAAATGGCATCCAGAACGCTGCTCTTTCCGCTGTCCCCAGAACCGAGGACAAGGTTCACCCCCCCTCGCGGCAACCACGTGAGGGACTTGATGCCCCGAAAGTTCGTGATTTCAACGCGCCTGATCTGCACAGCGAGCCAGGACCCTACCTTTAGGCTGCCACTTTAGCGGTCAACAAGTTGTGCTGCGCGACGAACTAAATTAGGCGCTTGCGGCTACGCCTAATCGGTGCGTTGCGGCGAGAGCCGCCTATCTTGCCACCTCCGCGTCGAGATTAAAAGCAAGCAGTTTGCCGTACAGCGCTCTGCAACCCGAAATCCGACTCCATAAGCGGTAGCATCATTCGAGGGCGACCCGACTAGTCGGCCGTGCGGTGCGTGCCAAGGAGCTGGGCCAAGCCTTTCGGCTGACTGCAATTCCGACTGCAGTTCTGACTGCAGTTGGCTGCAGTTAGGGTGTAACCCCCCGGTACAGAGCGTCACGGGGCGGTCAAACGAGTTCAGCACCTAGAATTCGGGGGACCCGTTCCGGAGTAGCTCAACGGTAGAGCAGGCGGCTGTTAAGGATCTGCTGGAGGCCATGAAGTCGAGCTGTTTGAACTCGAATTGGACATTACTCGGTGCCAATGGCGCTTTGTTTGACTGCAATTGCAGTGGCGGGCAGGCGGTTCAGCACATTCCGTGCCGTTAAGCGCCGCACATTCACCCCAGGTAAACAAACTACGGTCAGCCTTTCGGTGACCGGCGTTGTGCTGTACCCAATGGCACCCCCTTCCCTAAAGATGCCCACACTGAAGCAGCTGCCGAATGAAGTTCGCACAGCAATCCGCAGGCGGTGTGAATGGGGCCAACAGGCGCTGCCCCTTCTCAGCCTTCCTGGATTGAAATCTTTCGGCCAGTTGCAATGGCCGTCGTGAGGTTCTGAATGTGCTTAGGTTGATCCATCGGAAGATCAACAGCCCAAATTCGGCGGGTAACCTCAGCCTCGATAACTTCGGTCGGAAGTCCTGTCAAAAGCTCTGTGTGCGAAAGAACTGCACGCCACCGGGCTGGAGCAGCGGCCCGATGGTCTAGGGTCTCCTTCCACACATCTGACACATCCTTGATTGTCAGACGCACTCCGCTGTCCAAACTCGAAGCGATATGCAGCTTTGCAGCCGCAATCGTTAGTGAATTGCTGAGCTGTGGCGGTTCGATCCAGTCGCTTACGCCCCCGAGCGTATGACGTACGCGAGGGCCAGCTTTGGTAAATGCGACCAGCAAATTAAAGAAATGGTCGTCGACTGCAACTTCGAACTCGCGAACTCCTTGTTCGATCGAGAGTTCGTGCCTCACGAGCGCGGCTAGCTGGATCCCGGTCCGGACGCGTCCGGCTTCATTGGGCGCACCGACAACGAATCGGTCGCCCGATCTTCGAATGGATAGCTCGACCAATTTCCTCATCGTCGGATTTAGTATCCCTCGCCGCCCTGTCCATATAGCGAAAGCCTCATGCGTGGGGAGACTTATCGTGAGCATTGGTTTACATACGAATGGGGCTTTACGTCAGCCACGAAGAGAGCCCGCTGCTCTCCGCACCGACGAGCAGGGCGTGCAGAAGCATCTTCATCTGGTACAACAGCGCTGCTTCGCCCGCGAGGCGCATGCTCGAAGCGGCCTCGAGAAGATCACGTTGAAGGTGAGTCCTTTCTTCGTCGTAGTGGCCTCCGCCCATCTTGTTGCGGACGACCTCGATAAAGTCCCGATTGGATACGGCGCGTCCGCTAATGAAGTAAGCAGGGTCCGTTAGAAACCGTTTGATCGGACCCCAATCGGCACGGAGCGGTCCGCCCATATAGTGCTTCGTAAGCGCGGGAAGTCTCGGTTTGGCATGGAAGCGCGACCTGAATCCCGAGTCCTTGCTGGAGCAGATGGAGCATGGGGCGCCGATCGAGCAGCCAAGAGTAAGCGACAGTTGAACCACGTAGGAAATCGCCATAGGTGAGCGGCTGATTGGTGGCAACTTGCCTGAGCCACATGAGCTGAGTACGGAACAGACTGACCAGTTCGGGGGTGGGTAATCGTGGTCCTAGTGTCCAGTCCCTACCCGATCTTGAGGCAGCCTTTAGGCCAGTGACATCTGCACCTTCATACTTGCCAACGCGAAACCAAAACTCTGCCGCCCGTCCGGAGAATGCCCCGGAGCCGGCGAGTCGTATCTCGCGTGGAAATCTCCCAAACGCCCGCGGCCCCTCGCGAGCGAGGTACTTTGGGTTTGGATCAGCTCCCGAACACCAGGGCTGGATCTCATAGATCCTGATGACGTTCTGTCACGGGACGATTCGACACACCAACCTCTTTCCTGCTGAGCGAGAGGTTTCGAACGTGGCACTCAAACGCCTACCTGCGCCATCCACTAACGTGACATCCACCTGCGTGCGGTCAATAGCCGCATTGAGATCGACAGTTAAGCTCGACTGTGTTTCGCTGTCCACCGCCTCAAACAAAGTGCCTACGGAAGGGCGGTCAGGTTGGAGATCAATGCCAAATTGAATGCCAGCTGAAAGGTCAGAAGCTGGGATGGCGCCGATTGGAAGCTGAGCCAATCCGCCAGCAAACCGAGTGCTCATCCCATCCCATCCAACGATCGGCGGCATTGCGTGGAATACGCTCGGTTCGGGCAGATTCGGCGACGCCATGGTCGCCAGTCTAGGTCAGCGGCGAGTTGACGACTTAAACGCTTGCGGCTACGAACCTCCAGATAAGAAATGACACGGATAGGCTCAACAGCATGACAAGCGCCGCGAATGCGCTTTCGCCCAACCTGCCCCTCAGCCGGTCACGCACGCTCGGCGAGAGCATCACAAGCCCCGCGACGATGAAAGGGATCACAGTCGACAGGTAGGCAACGAAGGCCAGGGAAGCAACAGCCCAATCGTAGGCAGATCCTTTCAAAATGACGCCAATCACAAGCAACATCGCTAGTGCTGAGACAACCAAGGCTGCCCGGGAAAGCCCGCCCGAGAGATGCCACTCGGACGACATGAGCCTAACGATCGACGCTGAAAGGCCAATAACTGTCGCGAGGCCGGCAGCGATTATGGGTGTATGCATGGCCAGAGTATTAAGACCCCGATGATCAATCCGGCAGCCGCGATTGCATCAAGGACCGGATTCGTCGCGATCACGGCTGCCGCAGCTGGGTCGCCTGAGGCTAGCGCCCCGGCCACGCCAAGAGAGACTGGCAGGTCCAGACTAATGATGACCGCGGCGCCAGCGAACTCGGTCTCCGTCGTACATGCTGTGAAACCACTCGACTGACCACAGTACGATGGCGGGGCTGGGCTGTTGACCGGACAACTGGCTTGATTTGGACCTGGCCCAGAGGGGCTCGCGGAAGGTTGGGCGCGATCACGATTCTTGACCCCAGAGTTGTGTTGGCAAATCGAATCGCATTTGGTGTGCCCCGCTTCTCGAGCCTCAGCTGCGTTCTCGTTGCGTTGTTCGCACGCAGCGTTGCAATGATTAGTGTGGTCGGCTTCGGATTGGGCCCAGCATGCATTCATCTCACCTTCTGAGTTGTACTCGATGCACTTGCCATTTGGGTCGGTCCGATTCAATGGGTTGCCTTCGACATAGGCAAAGCGAGACAAAGACCAGATATCGGGCGAGCCAGCTTGCAAGAAGGAGTCAGCACTGCTGAATTGCCCTGCAACTGGATCGTAATAGCGAGCTCCGTAGTAGTCGAGGCCGCTGGTAGCGTCTGCGATCTGCCCAGTGAAGCCGTGATCGGTGGGCATGGTTCCGCTGGAATAGCGAGCGGAGCCGTAGGGCGCGTAGAGCACGCTAGCGATCACGTTTCCGTTGGCATCCAGACTGACGTTGGCGCTGCCCAGCCCGTCCGAGGCCAGGTACTTGAAGACGCC
>QHMQ01000094.1 GCA_003217835.1 Verrucomicrobiota bacterium | reverse complement strand
TTTCGGATCGCGCCGAAACCAGCGGCCGCCCCACCAAAAGATTCGCTCGATCACCACCGTGAGGCCGACGATCGACACGATCAAAATCGGCCACATAATGGGGCCACCCTTGCGGAACTTGTCGATCAACCAGTTACTGCCGAGCACACCGCCGCTGGTTTTCTCTTCGGCAGTCGGCGAAGGGCTCTGAGCGGTGGCCGGTGCAGGGCTTAACGTAGCGCTGATCGTCGCGCCTGGGGCGGCCGGTGAGGTGGGCGCGCCTGGGGGTGCCGGCGCGGCAGGTCCCCCTGGAGGCGCGCTTGCGGCCGGCAGCTGTGCCGGTGCGGCAGGATTCGCCAGAGCACCCGGACTCACAGCTGGAGCGGGAGCCCCGGGCGGAGGTCCGGCCGGAGATGTTTGCGGCGGTGCGGGACGGGCGGGAGATTGCGCGAGCGAAGTCAATGCAAGCGCGAATGAGCATAGGCAGGTACTAAGTAATATTTTCATAATTGAGGCAGGGTTTGGTGGCCGGCTCGATTGCGGCACGAGCTTCCCGTTATCGCAAACGGTTTACTTGTGAGTCGAGCAAAACTTTTCACCTTTTTTAGCGGACACTTCGCTTTTACGAAAGTCGCATCTCTGATTCGCATCATCTGCGCTGGCGGGATGTAAGGCAAGTCCGCCAAATTCACGGAGTCGCCAAATTCAGGCGATTTCCACACTGGACTAGTCGTACCTCGCGTCCGTAACGCGGTTTCGCAGCAGCGGCCAATCGCCGATCTTCGCTTCCAATTCATCGCCCGCGCGAATAGCTCCTACACCGGAAGGTGTTCCAGTCAGAATGACATCGCCCGGCATCAGAGTCATCGCCCGACTGGCGAATGAGACGATTTCTGCGACCGAATAAATCATCTGACTTGTGCGCGCTTGCTGTCGCACCTCCCCATTTTGCCGGAGCTCGATCGGCAGATCGCTAACATCGACATCGGAATACACGAACGGCCCAACGGGCGTGTAAGTATCAAAAGATTTACAGCGACCGAATTGCTTTTCACTCTTTTGCAAATCACGATCGCTGATGTCGAGCGCGATCGTGTAGCCGAAAACATGATCGAGCGCGCGTTTCGTAGGCACGTCTTTCGCCAACGCACCGATTACGATCGCAAGCTCGACTTCAAAATCGGTTTGATGCTCGGGAAACGCGATCTCGATTGTGCCATTATGCGGTAGGAGCGACGTCGGCGCTTTGAACCAGATCAATGGAGTGCCCAACGGCGTCCGCTTCATTTCCGCGATGTGATCTGCGTAATTCAATCCGACGGCGATTAATTTCGATGATGCAACCGGAAGATTGATATCTACATCGGCGAGTTTCCGCACTTCGCCCGTCGGTTTAACGTCGATCCAATACGGATGCGCCAATGCATGTACCTCGTCGCCGCGTAATTCGCCGTAAAAAAATTCATCGCCTGATATAAATCCACCGAATGTGCGCATCTAAAGAAGGTAGGGTGGTTCACCTGAACCGTCCGCGGTTGTGTGAATGGAGCTAAAAACGCGATTGGGGTCAATCGCCGCTACCTCGCGGCACCACCGCGACAAAGTCACGCACGGTCTTTTGTTCCGAAATCGAAAACGCATGGCTAGTTTCGCGCCTAAACCAAAATGCGCTCGACGATCCGCCATCAAGATTTAATGCGCGAAGAATTTTGAAGTCCTCAGCTAACTGCTCAGTTGCGAGAATTTTTGCCAGCTCCAGTAGTGTAATTTCAGAACAAAATCCGAGTGCCGCGCGATCTGAACTGTCCATCGCAGCGAACGTCCGCCGCGCCGAATGCGAATTGTCCAAGCCGCGTGCGCGCTGGCCAAGATCGACAAGGAATGGTCCGCACTGAACTGCAGCATCGACTTTTCGTTGTTGTGAAAATTCGCGGACTCGTGTGATCTGCACTCCGTGCGTTGACGCACTGAGCACACCGGTGATCAATCGAGCGCGTTGCAATGGCGCAACCACGTTGCCATCGGTGATCAATAAGCCGATAGGCGCGAAGTCCGGACTGAAATATCCGCCGTTAACGCCGGCCAGACATTTCCCGCGAGTCATCACTTCGGCGAGATTGCTGGCGCCGTCCTCATTTTGAATCACGCGCAACGTGCACGATTTCGTGGAGAAAATAGCAAAATCGACAACGGCACGATCATTTGTGCCGGCGTTCTCCAGGATAACATGCTGATGCACAATGCCGGCGCCTCCCGGTTCTGAATCGGCCGAGAGAATTGTCCAATTCCCGTGCGCCGTGGTCGCAACGGCTAGGAAAAGGACGGCGACCCTAAGCTTCGGCACCGTGTTTGTTCAGCAAAGCTTGAAACCGTGGATCGTTTCGCAACGGGTCCCAAATCGGATTTATTTTCAGACCCTGCACGGTGACCGCGCTCGGTCGGCTCAACAGTCCGTCGAGAATTTCGATCGCGCGACCGTTATCGCCAAGAATGACGTGAACTTCGGCCATCCCAGCCGCAATTTCCGGACCGCCAAAGGCGTCTTTGCTCTCCGGAAGCAATTCGGTAGCGCGTTGCGCTTCAGCGAGCGCAGCATCTTTTTCTCCGAGATAGGCGAGTACTTTCGCGAGCTGAATATGCATGTCCGCCGAATCGGGGCTTTGTTTCAGTTGCGCTTCGAGAAGGTCTTTTGCTTTCAGGAAGGCGGCCCGCGCGCCGGCGTTGTCCTGAAGCGCCTTTCGCGCAAAGCCGATGAGATAATATTTGTCACTCAGGTGCTGCTCGAATGCGGCGTGGAGGACATCGTCCGGCAGGCTCTCCGCTTCTCGCAATCCTTCTTGATACTTGCGTTCCAAAAGAAAAACGTTCGCGCGCGAGCCGGCGATCCTAAGTTTCTGCTCGTTGTTCATCGGCATCGATTTCACCGCCTGAAATGCTTTCTCGGAAACGCTCAGATCGCCCTTTTCAGCGATGGCCAGCTTGGACTTCATCTCCCAAAGCCCCAAGCCCCCTGGATCCACTTCAAGCCCGCGGTCGATCGTCTTGTTGGCTGCATCGAAGTTCCGCAGCATCTCGTAGTTGAAAGCAAGATTTTGCAGCGGCCAGCTCTCTTTCGGATTCAAACTGGCGGCCTTTTCAAAGTTCGCAGTTGATTCTGCCCATTTGCCCTGGCGGCGCTGGATCGCGGCGAGAGCGAGATAAACTTCCGATTCGTTAGGCAATCCGCGCCGGGCGATTTCGAATTCTTTCTGCGCTGCGTCGTAATTGTTGTCGCCATAGTAATACGAAAGCCCCATGGCTAAGTGCGCCTCTGGCAGGTCAGGCTGTAATTGCAGGGCCTGCTCGGCGAGAGTGCGGGCTTTTTGGCGGCGTTCCCGAGTGGGTTCGACGGTATGAAAGAGCCAACTTTGCAACTGTGAGTAACGCGCAAGAGCGAGCGCAAATTTCGGGTCGAGCTCGATGGCGCGGGCATAAAGCTGCTCGCTTTGTTTGAGTTTGCCAGTGTCCTCAACGGCGCACTGGAGATCATGTGCCTGGACAAAGGCGAGATAGGCTTCGCCATTTTCCGTAGGCTTGCGTTCCATGAGCGCTTTTTCCGTGGGTGACAGTTTTGCCTGAAGTTCGCCGACAATTTTTTGGGCGAGATCAGTTTGAATCGCGAACACATCGGTTAAGTCACGATCGTAGTCTTCCGCCCACATGTGCTCGTCATTCGAGGCATTAATCAATTGGACGTTCACGCGCACCCGATTGCCGATGCGGCGAACGCTGCCTTCTAAAATTGAGGAAACGCCGAGCGCTTTTCCGATTTCACGAATGTTTGGTGTCTGTCCGCGATATGCCATAACGGATGTGCGCGAGATCACTTTTAGATCGCCAATCTTCGACAAATTGGTGAGCACGTCGTCCTGAATCCCGTCGGCGAAGTAGGCGTTTTCCTTGTCATCGCTCAAATTTTCAAACGGCAGCACCGCAATCGACTTGTCGATTTTGTGCGCGGAGGCCCTGGGCAGGAGAAAAAATCCTGCGACTGCCGAAACGATCACGCCTGTTGCGACAAGTATAATCACGTTGCGCCGACGGTGCGTTCCTGGCAGAGCCGTCGGCGTCGTCTTTATACCTTGCGCCGTGACATCAAATGCCCATGCGAGAATCAGCGCGATCGGAAAACCGATGAGTAATGTCACGATGACGAGACGCAGCGTCCAGTTTGGCAATTCCCACGCCGGAAACGCAGCGGAGGCCAGCTGTATAATGCCGCCGCCAGCTATGACATAGGCTGCGGCAACGCGGTAAACCTTCCGCCGTTTCACTTCCTCGAAGAAGCCGCTCATAACAAGAGATTGGGAATTGTCGCGATTATAGTTCAACGGCGAAAGTACAGACACGAAAATGAAGCCCGGCGTTCACTTTACGCCTGTCCCGAAAACGGTTTGAAAATGCGGACTCTGCTTCTCGCGCGCGACGATGCTCACTTCGATTTCCCGGAAGCCGCTTTTTTCCAGAAATTGATGCAACTCCACTTCGCTAAATCCGAGCCAGTGGTCGGCATATAATTCACGCGCTCGTTCGAACCGATGGCTCAAAAGATCGAGAATCGCCAACCGGCCGCCACGTTTCAAAATCTGGTGCGCGGCCGCGATGGCTCGCCGCGGATGAATGGCGTGATGCAATGCCTGGCTCAGGATCGCAAGATCGACACTGTTTTTCGCGATTGGCGGATCTTCGATATCGCCGAGCCGGTATTCGAGGTTCTTGAAGCCATGCTTTTTTGCGAGTTTGGATCCGAATTCGACCATCTTCGGCGAATTATCAATTGCGATAACTCTGCGCGCGTTTTTGGCTAGCAACTGCGAAAGCGTCCCTTCGCCGGCACCAAGATCCGCTACGGTGAGCCGTGGTAGCAACGTTATCAGAGCGTGGGCCAGAGCCTGCCACGATCGCCCCGGGCAATACCTCCGGCCAAATTTTCCCGCGAGCTCATCGAAGTATTCGCGCGCCTTGTCCTGGCGTTTACGTAAAACAAGCTTGAGACTTGTGCGATCGCGCGACGTTTCCGGCAGCTCGCGCGCGAGCGTCCGGCTCAACTCCGAGACACGCGCCCGGCGAGACCCCTGTCCATTTTCGCTGGCGCCGTAGTAAACATTTTTTCCGACCCGCCGATCTTCGACCACACCGGCTCGTTTGAGCTGCGCGAGATGGCTTGAAATGCGCGATTGCCCCATGCCTAGGATTTGTTGCAATTCCGCTACCGAAAGTTCTTCCTGCTCGAGAAGAAGGAGCAGGCGCAAACGAGTTGGGTCCGCGAGTAGTCGCAGAAAATTAATCGTTGACGCCATGGTATCGTCCAACGATATATCGACGTATCATGATTGGTCAATATGTTGACTGCCTGACTTTTCCGAGTTCAGGTTTCAGGATTCAGGTTTAAGCTTCGGTTCAGATTTCGATTTTCCCATGTCGCATCGTTACATCTTTTCCTCCGAATCGGTCACGGAAGGTCATCCTGACAAAGTTTGCGATACAATCAGCGATTACATCCTCGACGCCTGTCTCGACCAAGACCCTCTGAGCCGCGTCGCTTGCGAGACGCTCGCCAAAGGCAATCTCGTTGTTCTCGCCGGGGAGATTACGAGCAACGCGAAGTTTGATTTCGAAGAGCGGGTTCGCGAGGCAATTCGCAGCATTGGATATGTAAATGGCGATTGCATTTTTCACGCCGATACCTGCCGCGTGATCTGCGAAATGACCGAGCAATCGCGCGATATCAAGCAGGGTGTGGATCAAGCGGCGGCCGAAGGCAAAGGCACTGCCGAGCAAGGGGCCGGGGATCAAGGGCTGATGTTTGGTTTTGCCTGCAACGAAACCCCGGAGCTCATGCCGGCACCGATTTCGTTCGCACATAAACTCGGGCGCGAGCTCACACGATTGCGCAAGTCCAGTGAAATCCCATGGCTACGTCCGGATGCCAAGACGCAAGTCTCGATTGAATATGAAGGCTATAAACCGATTCGCGCCACCACCGTGGTTGTCTCGTCGCAGCATGCCGCCGATGTGAAACAAAAAGAAGTGCGCGAAACTTTGATTGAACTCCTGATCAAAAAAGTCATGCCTTCGGAATGGCTGGACGAAAAGACGACGTATTTGATTAATCCCACCGGCCGATTTGTAATCGGAGGACCCGAAGGCGACGCCGGAATCACCGGACGGAAGATCATCTGTGATACCTACGGCGGAATGGGCAGACATGGTGGCGGCGCATTTTCGGGCAAAGATCCCAGCAAAGTCGATCGCAGCGCTGCTTATATGGGACGCTGGATCGCGAAAAATGTGGTTGCTTCTGGATTGGCGGACCGTTGCGAAGTCCAATTCGCCTATGCGATTGGCCATCCAGAACCGGTAAGCGTTAGCGTCGATACCTTCTGTACTGGCAAAGTGGATGAGCAAAAATTGGAGCGCGCGATCTGGGAAGTATTCAATTTCAAACCCGCTGACATTATCAAACAGCTTAATTTGCTTCGACCGATTTATCGCAAGACAACTAACTACGGTCATTTCGGTCGCATCGATGATCTGGATGCGCTTACCTGGGAGCGAACCGATAAAGCACAGGAGCTAAAGAAAGTGGCAAGCTAGTTTCTGGAGGAAGCATTCACGGTTCAGCCAAAATGAAAACATCGACAATTGCTCCGACGAAAAGCGATTACAAGATTCGCGATATCAATCTGGCGGACTGGGGCGGCAAGGAAATTTCCATCGCGGAAAAGGAAATGCCGGGATTGATGGCGATCCGCGAGAAGTATGCTCCGCACAAGCCGCTCGCGAGTGTGCGTGTGACCGGTTCGCTGCACATGACCGTTCAAACCGCCGTTCTCATCGAAACACTTATCGATCTTGGCGCGAACGTTCGCTGGGCCAGCTGTAACATTTTCTCAACGCAGGACCATGCTGCTGCGGCGGTTGCGAAATCCGGCGTCTCAGTCTTCGCGTGGAAAGGCGAAAGCCTCGAAGAATATTGGTGGTGTACTTATCAAGCGATCTCGCATCCGAACGGCAAGGGTCCACAGCTCGTGGTCGATGATGGCGGCGACGCCACGTTGCTCATTCACAAAGGTTACGAACTTGAGGAAGGCAGCGATTGGGCGAAGACGAAATCAGCAAACAAGGAAGAGCAGGTGATCAAGGATTTGCTCCTCGAAATCCAGTGCGAGAATCCTTATCGCTGGCATGAGATCGTGAAAGATTGGCGGGGCGTTTCCGAGGAGACGACTACCGGCGTACAT
The DNA here is from genome assembly GCA_003217835.1 of Verrucomicrobiota bacterium. Classification (GTDB taxonomy): domain Bacteria; phylum Verrucomicrobiota; class Verrucomicrobiia; order Chthoniobacterales; family UBA10450; genus Udaeobacter. The sequence continues at coordinate 1,855 of QHMQ01000094.1, read as the reverse complement.
CGGCTTTACAAGATGCATCAGGAGAATCGGCTGCTCGTTCCTGCGATCAACGTCAACGATTCGGTCACAAAATCGAAGTTCGACAATCTCTATGGCTGTCGGCATTCGCTGGTCGATGGATTGAACCGCGCGCTCGACGTCATGATCGGCGGCAAAGTCGCTGTCGTGTGCGGCTATGGCGATGTCGGCAAAGGCTGTGCGCAGTCGTTGCGCGGCCAGGGCGCTCGAGTCGTCATTACCGAAATCGATCCCATCAATGCATTACAGGCAGCGATGGAAGGTTATGAGGTGACCACTCTTGAGGACACGCTCGGCCGCGGCGACATTTACATCGCCGCTACGGGTAACCTCGACATCATTACGCTCGAGCACATGGAACGGATGAAAGACCAGGCGATCGTCGCCAACATCGGCCATTTCGATAACGAGATTCAAGTGGACGCGCTGAATTCTGCGAAAGGCGTGAAGCGCATCAACATCAAGCCGCAGGTCGATAAATACACGTTTCCCGATGGCCACGAGATTTTTCTGCTCGCCGAAGGCCGGCTCGTGAATCTTGGCTGCGCCACCGGCCATCCGAGCTTCGTCATGTCGAACTCATTTTCCAATCAGGTGCTCGCCCAGCTCGATCTCTGGAAAAATCGCGACACCTACAAGCCCGGCGTTTACGTGTTGTCGAAGAAACTCGACGAAGAAGTCGCGCGTCTTCATTTGGAAAAGATCGGCGTCAACCTCACCAAGCTTAGTCAGAAGCAAGCCGATTACCTTAACGTCCCAATCGACGGCCCGTTTAAGTCGGAACATTATCGCTACTAATTTGGAGGGACATGCTCCGTCATGTCCCTAAAATAATGGGACGAGACAGCGGCGCGTCCCTCCATTATTTTTCGAGCCCACGACGCCCTTGCGGCGGCGTGATGAAAAAGAGGGGTGTGAGCGCGTAAGGCACGAACGCGGCGTGCACATCGAACCAGCCAGCCGCGACGCCGAATAGATAGGAAATCACGCCGACCAACGATTTTTGCATAAGGTGCGGCACCTGTGCGCTGATCATTCCCGGCTTGATCAGGTTTCGCAGGATGTACGACTGCAGGCCGATGAAGAGCAGCGTGTTCACCGCCATGACCGCGCCGAAAAGACTCACAGCCAGCGGATTCATTGGATACTCGCCCATCAGCGCGGTCGGAAAAGGGATGAATGCCTGCCCCATCAAAAAGATCGAATTTAGCCAGATCATTCCGTAAGTCGCGTGTCGCGCGAAGGTCAGCAGATGGTGATGATTCAACCAAAACTTGCAGACGATAATGAAGCTGATCAGCCAGCTCAGATCTTCGGCCCGAGATCGACAAGTCGCTTGCCGAGTTCGCTCGTGCTACTGTGATCGTGCAGAATCGGCACTTTCACCTCGAGCACCAGCAGCGTTACGATAATCGCGAAGACGCCGTCGCTGAACCCTTCAATCCGGTTAAGACCCAGCTCGCCCTGCCCAAAGCGTTTTAGTAAATGCATCGACTCAGATTGCCAACAACAACGTGCGGATCCCATTTGTTAAAACCATGTTCATCTATAGCTAGATCCTGCCGCTCTTCTCGAGGAGGTCGCGAATCAACCGCATTCGTGCTTGCACGTTTCGGGTGGAGCGAAGCTGTGCGACACTTCTTTGCATTCGCCGCGTCCAGTTTAAATTTGCCGCCGTGCCGGGAACATTGAACCGGTATCTGCGTGCCAGCAGATCGGTGATCATCACGATGGCAATCCAGGCCTCGCTCTTGAAAAGCGCTTCCATGATCGCCGGATAGAAATCCTTTTCGAAATCGATCTTGTCGATCTTTGGATCGAAGCCGGCGAACAATGC
>QHMQ01000093.1 GCA_003217835.1 Verrucomicrobiota bacterium | reverse complement strand
GGCTCGGACGACCGTAATTTATGCTGACGCTTACCATCGGTTAATATCGCGAGGTTCCGCGGATTTACAAACCCAGACTCACATTACCCACCCCCTACAGCGCGAGCGCCGCACGCATCGCATCGATTGGCGCTTCGCGATCGAACCAAATCGAAAAGGAGAGCGCACCTTGGTGCAGCAACATGGAGAGTCCATTCGCGCCGCGCCCGCCGGCTTCATCCGCTGCGCGAAGGAAAGACGTTCTCGATGGGCCATAGACCGTATCGAAAACTATGTGATGCGGCGCGAGCAACCGCGCCGGAATCGGAGATGGATCGCTCGGATTCATTCCGAGCGGCGTCGCATTCACAATAAGATCGACATGCGCAAGCTGCGCCCGCAGCGCCACTTCATCCCACGGCACTACTTCGAGGCGCGGCGCGGGACCAAACACCCGCGGTCCAGCGAAAAACGGACCCAATCGTTTCGCGAGCGCATTTGCTTTTTCCAGAGTGCGATTAACGAGGGCGAGACGTTCACAATTCTCGAGCGCGCACTGCCATGCAATTGTATGACCTGTCCCGCCGCCCGCCCCAATCAACATCACTCGCAGATCGCGAACATCGACTGAGAATTCGCTGCGAATGGCGCGCACGAATCCTTCACCGTCGGTGTTCGAGCCAATTAGTTTTTTATCTCGAAGGCGAATCGTGTTCACGGCGCCGGCGCGCATTGCTCGATTATCCGCTTCGTCGAGCTGCTCGAACCCGGCGATTTTGTGGGGCACGGTCAAATTGATTCCGATGAAGTCGAGCTCGCGCAAAAATCGCAGCGCGGATCTCAATTCATTCGCTCGAATATGAAAGCGCGCGTATTGCATGTCGATGTCGCACTGCTTGAGGGCGGCGTTCTGGATTTGCGGCGAGAGGGAATGCGCGACCGGGTCACCAAAGACGCCAAGGCGGATTGGCGGATCGACATCACCCGCCGCTTCTCGCCAATTTTCGAGGTCAGCGAGCGTGTAACGCTCTGTCGTAGTTTTCTTTTTCTTCATTCGGCGGAGCACTGTCGCTACAGCGATCCGTAACCAAAAAATCGGATGCGACAGCGCGCGTCCCTCCAAGGCCTCTTCATTCCGCGGCCAGCTGTGAAATCAGGCGGTGAAATCGCTTCAGCACGCGCTCTTTGCCCATGACTTCCAGCATGTGATAAAGGCTGGGGCCGACGCTGCGACCGCTCACCGCGACACGCGCTGGATGAACAAGATCTCCGCTCTTGCAACCGAGCTTTTGGGCAAGATTTTTTAGGGTCGATTCCAAAGTCTCGAGATTCCAATTCTCGATCCTGGTGAACTCGTCGCGTAACGCGATCAGTCGTTCCGTCGCTTCGGGCTTGCCAAAAACTTTCTGGACTGCCGCCGGGTCGAACTCGTAATCCTCGATGAAAAAGTAGCGAGTCCATTCCGATACGTCGCTGAGAAGCTTAATCTTCTCCTTCACAATCGATAGCACGGCGCGAAGATAATTTTTGTCGGAGACGTCGATGTCAGCGTTTTCCAGGAACGGTTGTGCCAGTTCGATGAAACGATCGAGCGACATTTGCGTGATGTATTGGCCGTTTAGCCAAAAACATTTGTCGAGATCGAACGCGGCATTGCGCCGGTTGATTTTTTCCAGTTCAAAAAGCTTCACGATTTCATCGATGTCGATCTTTTCCCGATTGTCTTTGGGCGACCAGCCAAGCAGGCAAAGATAATTTCGGACGGCTTCCGGCACGTAACCTTGCTCGATGTAACTAGCCACGCGCGCACCCTCGTCGCGCTTGCTCATCTTTGAGCCGTCACGGTTCAGAATAAGCGGGATATGCGCGAAATGCGGCCGTACCGCGCCAAGCGCGCGATAAAGCTCGATATGTTTCGGTGTGTTCGAAAGATGGTCTTCACCGCGAATGACGTGCGAAATCTTCATCTCGATGTCGTCGATCACATTTACGAAATGAAAAATCCACGAGCCGTCGGGCCGCCGGATCGTCATGTCGGGATGCGTGCCAGGATTTGTAAGATCAAAATCGATTTTCCCGCAGACGATGTCATCGACAAGCACATGCTCGCGCGGCGATCGGAATCGCAGCGCCCCCGCATCTTCGAAAATGTGCCCGCCGTCTTGAAGTTGCTTTAGATAGCGTTCGTAAATCTCCGTTCGCTCGCTTTGCAGATACGGCCCCAAATCTCCGCCGGCGTGTGGACCTTCGTCCCAATCGAGGCCGAGCCAGCGCAATCCTTCATAGATCGCAGCTGCTGCCTCTTCGGTATTGCGTGTTCTGTCGGTGTCCTCGATACGCAAAATGAATTTGCCGCTGTGATGTCGCGCGAAGAGCCAATTAAAAAGGGCCGTGCGCGCGCCGCCGATGTGGAGATAGCCAGTGGGTGAGGGGGCGAAACGGACGCGAACTTCGGGAGCCATTTTGATGCTATTAAGCCACAGATTACCCAGACTTTCACAGATTCGTTGTAGCGGGGCTCTGTCAGCCTCTACAACTACTCAACGAAAATCTTTCCGGCTCGCCGCCGTACATGCCGATCTTTGGGCAGATTGATCTTTGCAATCTTCGCATCGAGGAGCGAACGGACACTTTCGATTACCTCAAAGCCGATGTCAGGGATGCTTTGCTCGCGCAGCCATGTCATGATGACTCGTCGTTGCAACGCGGTCGGCAAGTCATGGAGTTTTTCGACCGACAAATGCTGATCTTTCGCATCGTGAGGTTTCGCCATCCTGCCGATCCAAACTTCTTCTTCCGCTGCAATCGTCGCCGCGCGCCAGATGCTCAATCGGATTTTTCGACCGAGCGTTTTTTCCAAATACGGAATGACGCGGCGTCGCAGCCGGTTGCGCAGCGGAGCGAGATTTTTATTCGAAGCGTCTTCGCGAAATTTCAAGCGATGCTGTCGGACGTACTTGTCAATTTCGTCCCGCCAAACTCCGAGGAGCGGGCGGACGATTGTTAGATCGACATCATCGATTCGCCGGATGGAAATCTCGCGCATCGCGGTGAGACCGGTGAGACCGGCCCCGCGAAAAAGGTTAATCAAAAACGTCTCGACCAGATCGTCGGCGTGATGGGCGAGAAAAATCGTCGGACAGCGCCTTTGCTTTGCCATTTTCGCAAAGAACGAATAACGCGTCTCGCGCGCGGCGGTTTCGATAGACATTTTTCTATTGTCGGCGATCGCGCGAACATCCGCGGATCCGATTTCAAGATCGACGTCGTACTTCGCGGCGAGTTTTTCCACGAAGCGCACATCGGCTTGGGAAGAGCGGCCCCGCAGTTGATGGTCGAAATGGCAAATGATCAGTTTGCGATAACTGAGATCGACCATGCAGTGCAGCAGCGCGACAGAGTCGCGCCCGCCGGAAACACCGATGAGGTAGCGCGCGTCTGGCGAGAACCCGCGAAACAAGGTTGTCTTAATTTGAATCCAATCCATCCGGTCGTTGCATCCAACGTTCGAAGGTTAACGATGAACGATCACCGGCATTTAAACAAAATGAGAAGTCGGCGTCGTCTTCATCATAAAAGGAGGGTCGCATATTGTGAACAACGAACATGAATCTACATACACGCTCCTGGTTCGCTCGGAAGAGACGGGCCGGAGCATCATGGAAACTGCGGTTTACGCGCTTTTGAGTCTGAGCGCGATTGTTTCGATCTGGCAGTTTGCTCAGCAACCGAATCAGCTGCCGATCGATAGAGAAACTTTCCGAGTACACCCGGTTTTCCATATGTCGCATCGTCAGGCAGCGTCGGTATTAGATCGGGGGTCCTGAGTGGAAAAGTTCGCTAGGCGCTTGCTTTTGAGTCGCCGCCGCGACTGCCTCCCGAATTGAGAAATCCGGAGAGCGATTTGACAATGAATGAACGTTCATTCATCTTCCTAGTCCTATGTCACAGCCCCAGATAGAATCGAGTCCCGATCGACGCGCCCAAATCCTCGATGCGGCCCTGGTCTGCTTCGCCAAGCGAGGCTTCCACCAGGCCAGTATGCACGATATTAGCGCGGAGGCTGGGATCAGTGTCGGCCTCATTTATCGTTATTTTGAGAACAAGGACGCCGTCATTTCCGCAATGGCCGATCGGCATAAAACAGAAATTCACGAAGTCCTCGAGCGCGCGCAACAGGCGCCGACGCTGCTTGAGTCGCTGGAGATTTTGTTCACCGCGCATTGTTGCGAAGATGCGCCGCAGCTTGTCTCTGCGTTCGTTGTCGATCTTTACGCGGAAGCATCGCGCAATCCGCATGTGGCCGACTTGGTCCGCGACGTTTTGCAGACGGCGATGGATGGCGTGACCGATTTGATCGCGCGCTCGCCGGAAGTGGGGAGCGCCGCAGATGGTCTAAAGCCTCATGAATTGGCAGAACTGATTTTTGCTGTCTCGCGTGGGATGTTGATGCGCGACGTCTTGCAACCACAGACCATGACGGCAGCGGAAAGGCGTGCGCGGCAGCTGGAAGTGACGCGAAGACTTTGGCGTCTGCTTTTCACGGGCCAAGCCCAAACGACTTATGCATGACATAGCGAAATCTTTGATAATGAAACCAGCGCGAAAAAAAATGTGGATTGCGATCGCGGCGGTCGGGGGCCTGGCGATTTTCCTTATCCTGATCAAAGGTCTGCAAATTTTCACCATGATCTCGGCCAAGCAGCCAATACCGGTGGAAACCGTGACGAGCGCGGTCGTGAAAGAAGAAGATTGGGCGCCGATGCTGTCGGCGGTGGGAAGCGTCAGTGCTGTTCAAGGCGCTGTCGTGTCGACCGAGTTGGGCGGCATGGTCAGCGAAATCGGATTTCAAAACGGTACTCTGGCAAAGAAAGGGGATCTGCTCGTCAAATTAGACGCCTCGCAGGAGGAAGCACTTTTGCGATCGGCGGAAGCAGAACAAGAATTAGCACGCACGGACTTAGAGCGAACTCGCGACCTTGCCGCAAAAAAGGTAGTTTCGAATTCGGATCTCGACGCAGCCGAATCAAAGTTGCGAAGACTGACTGCCGTCGTCGACCAGATGCGGTCCAACATTAGAAAGAAGGCGATTGTGGCGCCGTTTGATGGGCAGCTTGGGATTCGGCAGGTGAACATTGGTCAGATGATCAACTCCGGGCAGCCAGTGGTTCCGCTGCAATCGCTCGATCCGGTCTTTGCTGACTTCGCGCTTCCGCAGCAGTATTTTTCAAAATTATCTCAAGGTCTTGAAATTCGCGTAACGACAGATGCAATGCCGGGTCGTGTTTTCAATGGAAAGTTGACGGCGGTGAATTCGATGGTCGATGTAGCGACGCGAAATGTTTTGGTGCAGGCAACTCTGGCTAATCCAGATCACGCGCTGCGACCGGGAATGTTCGCGAAAGTCGAGGTGGTGTTACCGGAGAAGGAGCGTGCGCTTGTCATTCCCGGTTCGGCTATTTCCTATGCACCTTTTGGCGATTCGGTTTTTGTGATCGAGAAACAGAAGGATCCGAAGACCGGGAAGGAATCGCAAACGATCCGTCAGCAATTCGTGCGCGTGGGTGAAGCGCGCGGCGATTTGGTTTCAATCACGACCGGATTAAAACCCGGCGAAATGGTCGTGGGCACGGGCGTGTTCAAGCTGCGCAACGGAATGTCCGTGACGATCAACAACGATCTCGCACCCAACCCGCAGGTTTCGCCAACACCGGCGGATACGTGATGATAAAGTGACGGCTTTCCAGTCCACAGAATGAAATCGTTCACTGACCTTTTTATCAAACGACCGGTGCTGGCGTTAGTCGTCAGCTTCGTGATTCTCATCGCTGGTTTGCAGGCGATCAAAACGATCAATGTCCGGCAATATCCGCGTAGCGACATCGCGGCGATCACGGTGACGACGGTGTACGTCGGCGCGGATGCAGAGCTTGTTCGCGGTTTTATCACCACGCCGCTCGAGCGCGCCATCGCCGCCGCCGATGGCATTGATTACATCCAATCACAAAGCTCCCAGGGCAGCTCGCTCATCACCGCGCGCCTCAAATTAAATTACGACGCGAACAAGGCGCTCTCCGATATCAGCTCGAAAGTGGATGCGATCCGGAGGGATCTGCCGCCTGAGGCGGAAATTCCGGTGATCAATATCGAAGCCGCGGACTCACGATTTGCCTCCGCGTATTTGAGCTTCACATCGAACATTTTGCAGCCTAACGAGGTTACCGATTATCTCGTGCGCCTGGTGCAACCGCGGCTGACCGCGCTCGGCGGCGTGCAAAAAGCAGACATTCTCGGCGGGCGCACTTTTGCCATGCGCATCTGGATGAAACCGGATCGGATGGCGGCGTTAAATATCAGCCCGGCAGACGTGCGCAGCGCGCTCTCCCGAAACAATTATCTGTCCGCGGTCGGGAGCACGAAAGGTTCGCTGCTTCAGGTCAACCTCACTGCGAACACGGATTTGCACACGACTGAGGACTTCAAGAACCTGGTCGTGCGCCAGGACAAAGGAAATCTCATTCGGCTCAGCGACATCGCGGACGTGGTGTTGGGCGCGGAAGATTATAACACCGAAGTGCGCTTCTCCGGCGAGAAGGCCGTTTTCATGGGCATCTGGGTTTTGCCGAATGCGAACTCGATCGACGTAATCAAACGCGTGCGCGCCGAGATGGAACAAATCCAGAAGGAACTTCCAACCGGCATGACCGGACAGATCGCCTACGACGCGACCGCGTACATCAACGACGCGATCCACGAAGTCGTAAAAACTTTGATCGACACGCTGCTCATCGTCATGGTCGTGATCTTTTTGTTCCTCGGGTCTTTCCGCTCTGTGGTCGTGCCCGTGGTTGCCATTCCGATCTCGCTTATCGGCGCGCTCTTCCTTATGCAACTTTTCGGCTTCACACTTAACCTGCTCACGCTGCTCGCGATCGTGCTTTCGGTCGGGTTGGTCGTGGATGACGCAATTGTTGTGGTGGAAAACGTGGAACGGCACATCCGCGAAGGAATGTCGCGCATGAATGCCGCGCTTCGAGGCGCACGCGAACTAATTGGGCCGATCATCGCGATGACGATTACGCTGGCCGCGGTTTATACGCCGATCGCGTTGCAAGGCGGGCTGACCGGCGCGCTGTTCCGTGAGTTCGCGCTCACACTCGCCGGCGCGGTCGCGATCTCCGGCGTAGTGGCATTAACACTTTCACCAATGATGTCGGCACACCTTTTGCGGGCCGGCGATGTCGATAAGGGATTCAGTGGAATCGTCAATCGCACCTTCGATCGATTCCGCGAATGGTATGGCAGCCATCTCGATCGTACACTGGCCGCGCGGCCTGCGGTATATGCGGTCTGGATCGGATTGTCGCTCCTGGCGATCCTGTTTTACAAAATGTCCCCGCACGAGCCGGCGCCGACGGAAGATCAGGGCGTGATCTTCGGCATCGTCACTGCGCCAGCGAACGCGACAATCGACGACACGATTCGCTATGCCGATGCCGCTGGAAAAATCTTCCTGGATATTCCGGACACGCGATTCACGTTTCAAATTACAAATCCAGACCAAGGCTTTGGCGGCATGGTGTTGAAGCCGTGGGGTGTTCGCAAAACGCCAACTGCTGCATATCTGCCGCAGGTCCAGGCAAAACTTGGAGCTATCCCTGGCATTCAGATGTTTCCAGTGATGCCGTCCGCCCTTCCGGGCGGCGACAGTTTTCCGGTGAGCTTCATCATCGCTTCAACCGCTGACCCGGAACGGATTCTGGAATTTGCGAAGCAAATTCAGCTCAAAGCAGCGGCGAGTGGAATGTTTTTCTTCCCCCCGCAGATCGACACGAAAATCGACCAACCGCAGTCTGAAATTGTTTTCGATCACGACAAAGTGGCTTCGCTTGGTCTCGACATGCAGAAAGTCGGCGCTGATCTCTCGGCCAGCATCGGTGGCAACTTCGTCAATCGTTTCAACATTGCCGGTCGCAGTTACAAGGTCATTCCCCAGATCAAACGGATCGATCGGTTGAACCCGCAACAGTTGGAAAACATTTACGTGACCGGGCCGAACAACCAACTCATACCGCTCAGCACGGTGGCGACGATTAAACACAAGACTGTGGCCCGCTCGCTCAATCGGATGCAGCAGCTCAACGCCGTGCAAATTAGCGGTGTATCAGGTCAGTCGCTCGATGCCGCGTTGAAATTTCTCGAAGACGAAGCACGCAAGATTTTGCCGAAAGGTTACGTCCTTGATTACACCGGCGACTCGCGTCAGCTGCGCACGGAGGGGAATAAATTTCTCCCGGCTTTTGCGCTCGCAGTCGTATTGATCTTTCTCGTTCTCGCCGCTCAGTTCAACAGCTTCCGCGATCCATTCATTATTCTGCTCGGCTCGGTGCCGCTCGCCATGTTTGGCGCGCTGCTTTTCACTTTCCTGAAGATGCCGAATCCGAACATTGCATTTTTTACCAAGGGCTGGACGACTACTCTCAACATTTACTCGCAGGTTGGTCTGGTCACGCTCGTCGGATTGGTGTCGAAAAACGGAATCCTGATCGTGCAATTCGCCAACGAATTGCAGCGGCAGGGTTTGAGCAAACTGGCTGCGGTCGCGCAAGCTGCGCGCATCCGTTTGCGCCCAATCATGATGACGACTGCCGCGACCGTTGCGGGTCATTTTCCGCTCACGCTGGTAAGCGGTGCCGGCGCGGCCGCGCGAAATTCCATCGGTCTCGTTCTCGTCGGCGGGATGACCATCGGAACGATTTTCACTTTGTTTATCGTGCCATCGCTCTACATGCTGATCGCGAAAGAGCATCACGAAAAATCGCTCGCTGAAACCGAAAAAGAACAGCCGGCCGAAGATGTCGATCTTGTCCCTGAGTACGCGGGGACGGGTGCACCGGATGGGAATGGCAATGGCTGGAAGCAAGGATGACCGAGCCGAGATCGGCGCACGTGCAGCGACCGAGTGGCGAAATGGGCGGATCAGGGTTCCGCCAATGTGGCGTGGCGAGGCTTCTTAACGAAGCCCCACCAGCCTTTAATCAAGCCCGTCGTTCTTAGGCGACATTGACTTCGATCTGCTTGGGTTTGGCTTTTTCGTTCTTCGGCAGGTGCACCTCAAGGATGCCTTGCTTGAACTGAGCCTTCACTCTATCCGCGTCCGCGTCCTCCGGCAGCGCGAAAGTTCGCACAAAGCTGCCGTAGCCGCGCTCTACACGGTGATACTTTTTCTTCTTCTCTTCTTTTTCGAATTTGCGTTCGCCTGAGATGGTAAGAACCCCGTTCTCGACAGTGACTTTTACGTCTTCCCTCTTTAACTCAGGCAATTCAGCCTTAATGACGTATTCCATGTCATCCTCGGTGATGTCTGCGAGGGGTGTCCATTCGGGCAACGTTATACTCTCCTTGCCATTTCCCCGGCGCATTGGCGTCCGGCCAAAAAGGGTTGAGAGCCGGCTCTGCAGGTCCTCCATTTCTCTTAATGGTTCCCAGCGAGTGAGTGTGTTCCGAACCAATGAAATCGGCGTACGTCAACCTCGTGCAACGGTGGATGATCGCCAGGTAACTTAGGTTGCCTTTTTAATCGCTCGATTGTGGAACGCTCAGAAAGCCTCCACACAGCTGACCAAAACAAAAAACCCCGGTGAGTTTCCCCACCAGGGCTTTTGATTTTTTCTTCGCGCTATTGCTGCCTTGGCTTAGCGCATCTACCTGCCGGAGATCGTCCCGTGGAATTCGGCAAACTCGGTCGAGTTGCTTATCTTGGTGACGACCCAAGGCTCCGGCCCAAGAGTAGCTGACGGCTGTTCTTGGATACCCCGGCCGATTGGCGTCGGCCCGAAGGCGATCGAGTGACCAGCCTTCGCCACAGTAATGAAGTTCTGCCCCCTGTTCTGGCAGAGGAAAAACCCTTCTTCACCCTGGAGCAAGCTTGCCAAGTCTAGGCCGCTTACCGGCACATTGATTTGGAGTTTCATTTGCTGTGTTTCCTTTCTTGTTTAACGTTGACCTGAAATTTCGCGCACCAATTGACGACCGCCAGGTAACTTAGGTTGCCTTTTTTAGTCTCCCGATTGTTGAGCGTTTCGGGAATGCGCGCAGCCCGCCTCAGGCGGGTTCGCGCAAACGAATGGCGATTGCGGGAGGATGCGCGGGGAACCCCTAAGGGTTGGAATGAAGCGCGAATCGGTGATCGATCCGGTACTCGAAAGGCCTTTGCTTGGCCTGCACCGGGCGATGAACGTCGATTCGTTTTGGAAAGCCGCCCAGCGGTTGCTCTCCGCTGCGATCCCAAATCGCTTGATGGGCCTCACCCTTCAGCACAATCCAATTTTGCCAATGATCACGAGGTGG
>QHMQ01000092.1 GCA_003217835.1 Verrucomicrobiota bacterium | reverse complement strand
CGGCGTCTGTTCCCATTCTGGAATTGTTAAGACGGCATTTGCTTTCGCGGCAGCGGCCCGAAAGTCGTCGACCGATTTTGTTTCGGCAGCGGAAAGATCAAGAGCCACAGCAAGAGCGAGCGCAAAAGCAGGAGATAAGATCGACAAACACAAGTTTTTCATGCGGAAAGGTTTGATTGAATGAAGACAGCGAACATTGTGTAGAAGATTTGTCCGGTAAAGCGAAAACGCAGACAATCCGCCGATGATTGAAAAGTTCTTCCTCGCCTTTATTCCTGTCTTTGTTGCAATCGATCCGATTGGGCTCGTGGCGATCTTCATGGGCCTCGGCACAAGCGCTTCGCGCGAACGCCGGAAACGACAGGCCCTTCTCGGAATCTTCACCGCCCTTTGCATCGCGGTCGGCTTTATTTTTCTCGGAAAAATTATCTTCGCGGCGCTCGGGATTACAGTGGCGGACTTTCAAGTCGCCGGTGGACTGATTTTGCTCGGCTTAGCCGGACGCGAATTGCTCAGCCTTGGCCCGCACGATCGCGGCGGCAGCGATGAATTCGGCGTGGTTCCACTCGGCATGCCGCTTATTGCTGGGCCAGCGCTGCTGACCGCGCTCCTGATTTTGGTCGATACAGTCGGTCTCGTCTTTACCCTAATCTCGCTTCTGGTGAATCTGGGACTGGTGGCGATTGCGTTTTGCAACGCGGACCAGTTTACCCGCTGGATGGGCAAACAGGGATTACGCGGCGTGTCGAAAATAATCGCACTTCTTCTGGCCGCGATCGCCATCAGCCTCATTCGGCGTGGGTGGCACACTGTCGGCTAATATCTGCGTTGTTCCGCACAGCTAATGAGGCTAGCGGCACCAATAATTGTTTCATATTGTGCAACTTACGTTTTGTTTTGTAAGCAACCTTGGTTACCAGCTATTAAACCGTTGCGTTTGTCACGGTCTTGCACAAGATTTCATTGGTTTCGAAGAAAAAGCCTCGGCGTCTCGTTCGACACGTCCGTTGACACGTTAGCGAACGTCATTACTATCGTCGCCGTTATGAGATTTCCGCTCCCATTAACGACCAAGATCGCGGGCTACATGATCGCCCAGAAGCTTCGTGGCACGAAGAAGTTTGCCACTGTGCTTCAACTTGAGCCGTTGCACACCTGCAACCTCACCTGCACTGGCTGCGGCCGAATTCGAGAATACTCCACGTCGCTCAAGGACATGATGAGCCTCGAGGACTGCCTTGGAGCGGCGGAAGAGTGCAACGCGCCGATGATCTCGATCTGCGGGGGCGAACCACTGATTTACCCGCATATCGAAGCGCTTGTGAAAGGCCTACTTGAACAGAAGCGGATCGTTTACATCTGCACCAACGCGATGTTCATGCGCAAGAAAATGCGCGAATGGCTGGCAAAGGAGTTGCGGAATGTGGATCGCGGATTGCGGAAAGAATTGGAAGAGAAGATCGACATCCTACTCGTGAAAGGCCTGATTTCGGAGAAAGATGCGACGGAAATTCGCAAAGGGCCCAAGGATCCGGCCAAGCCAACGATCGGACCAACACGCTGGATGTACTGGAACGTGCATCTCGACAGTCTGGAGCGAACACACGATCTCATTGTCGAGCGTGAAGGCGTTTTTAAGGAATGCATTCTCGCCATCAAGATGGCGAAGGTTCTCGGCTATCAGGTCGCGACCAACACGACCATCTACAAAGAAACCGACATGCAAGAGGTCGAGCAGATGTTCGATTATCTTTCCGATCTCGGAGTGGACGGCCACACGATTTCGCCCGGTTACGAATACGACGCAGCGAAGAGGGACATGATCAAGCGGCTAAATTTGCAGCCGGAAAACTTCTTTCTTACCCGCGCGATGACGATCAAGAAGTTCCAAAAAATCGAGGAATGGATGCAGCGCTACACCCTTCTCGGGACACCGGTTTATTTTGAATTTCTCGCCGGCAAGCGCGATTTGACCTGTTCAGCCTGGGCCATCCCGACGCGAAACATTCGAGGCTGGAAGGGGCCTTGCTACCTCATGACCGACGCGCATTACTCGAGCTATGCGGAATTGCTCGGGAAAACCCAGTGGGACAGATACGGCGTCGTCAATGGGGTGGCGCGTGACAGCCGCTGCGAAAATTGCATGGTGCACTGTGGCTATGAACCGACGGCAACTTTGGGTCTACAAGCGCAGCGCGGGGACACGTGGAAAACAATTAAATTCAACTTCGGTCCGAAGCCGAAGCCGACCGGGCTTGGCAGCGAAGTTCTCGCTTTTAACGGAGTGACTTCCGGTAACGGGCATCTCACGGGCAAGCGTGCCGAGCCTTCAGCGCAGGCATCATAACATCGCCAATCGGTGGGCTCGACACTCCAAGAGACATCATGAACCGGTCCTCTGACGTAATCCCTTTGCCGAGCGCGCGACTGGATCTTGCGCAGTCATATTCCGCAAACGACGCCGGCATCGCGCAAGCCATCAGCCGCGCGCAGGAAAATCTTTTGCGGCAACAGCAACCGGATGGCCATTGGTGCGGCGAGCTGATCGTCGATAGCACCCTCTGCTCCGATTATGTGCTGTTCATGCATTGGTGCGGTGAAGTCGATGCTCAGCTGCAACAGCGTTGCGTCCGACACATTTTGAAGCGGCAACTGCCCGACGGCGGCTGGAACATTTATTACGGTGGCCCGAGCGAGATTAACGCGTCGGTGAAAGCTTATTTCGCACTCAAACTCGCGGGTTGTTCGGCGGACGCGCCGTTTATGCAGGAGGCGCGCGCGAATATCATGCGCCTGGGCGGCATCCCGCAGATGAACACCTTCAGCAAGCTTTATCTTGCGCTCCTCGGCCAATTTCCGTGGAAATATTTGCCAACCATTCCGGTCGAGATGGTACTGTTGCCAGGCTGGGCGCCATTCCACATCTACAAAATGTCCTCCTGGAGTCGCGCCATGCTGCTGCCACTCTCCATCATCAACCACTTCAAAACGACCCGCATGTTGCCTGGCGAAAAGCAATTGCACGAGCTCTACCCGCTTGGCACCGAGCAAAGCGATTTGCGGCTACCGCGCAGCGAACCCTTCTGGACTTGGCGCAATTTCTTTCTGCGGGTCGATGATGTTCTAAAATTCTTGCATCCATTGCGGTTTCGGCCCATGCGCCGGCGCGCGCTGGAAGAAGCGGTGCGGTGGATGCTCGAGCGTATCGGTGAGGGGAGCGATGGCCTCGCGACCGTTTTTCCGGCAATGCTCAACTGTCTGATCGCGTTGCGCGCGCTCGGTTACTCGAAAAAAAATCCCGTTTACGCGAAGGCGGAAAGAGATTTCGCCGGATTGTTTGTTGATGACCCTGACGATTTTCGAATTCAACCTTGTTTCTCGCCGGTCTGGGACACCGCGATCAATATTATCGCCCTGGCCGAATCCGGTGTCTCTTCGGAGCACCCCGCGCTGCAAAAGGCCGCCGATTGGCTGCTCAAGAAAGAAGTGCGGATTCGTGGCGATTGGACGGTGAACAATTCGCATCCCGAAGCAAGCGGATGGGCGTTCGAGTATAATAACGTTTACTATCCCGACACCGACGACACGGCGATGGTGTTGATGGCGCTGCGTCTGGTGCGTTTGCAAGATCGACAATCACTCAACGAAATATTTCGGCGCGCCCTTGACTGGCAGCTCAGTTTTCAATGCGACGATGGCGGCTGGGCCGCGTTCGACAAAAACGTGACGACGCCGTGGCTCGAAGACATGCCTTTCGCTGATCACAATGCGATTCTCGATCCAACTTGCAGCGATCTGACCGCTCGCACGCTCGAGCTTTTTGGCTACATCGATTTCGACCGGAATCATCCGTCGGTGCGACGAGCTCTCCAATTTTTGATCGAGACGCAAGAAGATGACGGTTCGTGGTACGGCCGGTGGGGCGTCAATTACACCTATGGCACGTGGCAGGTCCTGCGCGGCCTGCGTGCGATTAGCCAGGATATGACGCAGGATTGGATATTGCGCGGTCGCGATTGGTTGGAGAGCTGTCAAAACAGCGATGGCGGCTGGGGAGAAACTTGCGCGACGTACGAAAATCCGGCAGCCAAGGGCATTGGGGAGAGTACAGCGTCCCAAACAGCGTGGGCGGTAATGGGGATTTGCGCGTGCGGAGACCTTGATCGGCCAAGCATTCAGCGCGGACTGCGTTACTTGCTGAGCTCACAACAGTCCGACGGATCATGGAAGGAACCGCAAACCACCGGCACTGGATTTCCCGGTGTGTTCTATTTGAAATACGACATGTATCGACAGAATTTTCCGCTGCTCGCTCTGGCGACATATGTAAATTATCGCTGCGGCCTGGGCCATCAGCCGAGCTTTTATCGCTGCAACGTGTAGAGTCGGTGCGCGTGTATTAGTCGCGGGCAACCGCAGCGCGGCGCCTCTACCGCAGGATCGGCAATCGCAACATCTGATCCGTTCTTTGTCGTCTGACGATTGACCTCCATTATTCGTGGCCTAACGTGATTGTTATGGCTTACGAATTACCAAAACTACCCTATGCTTACGATGCTTTGGAGCCGCACATCGACGCGCGCACGATGGAGATCCACCATACCAAGCATCACCAGACCTACATTACCAACGTCAACAACGCGATCAAAGGCAAAGCCGATCTTGAGAAGAAATCAGTGGAAGATTTGATCAGCAATCTGAGTGCTGTACCGGAAGATATTCGCACAGTAGTACGAAATAATGGCGGCGGGCATGCCAATCATTCCTTCTTCTGGAAGATCATGGGCCCGAACACTGGCGGCGAACCGACAGGCAAACTTGCTGATGACATCAAATCCACTTTTGGCAGCTTTAACGCTTTTAAAGAGAAGTTCGCTGCAGCTGGGGTGGGTCGCTTCGGCAGCGGTTGGGCGTGGTTGATTAAGAACAAAAGTGGGAAACTTGAAATCATATCCACCCCGAACCAGGACAGCCCGCTCATGGAAGGAAACCCCCCGATCCTCGGAGTGGATGTTTGGGAACACGCTTATTATCTCAATTACCAAAACCGTCGGCCCGACTACATCAAAGCTTGGTGGAACGTGGTGAATTGGGACGCGGTCGCTAATAATTATAGCTAGCGCTCGATCTAGCTTCTTACTGTAGCGGCGGTCTGTGACCGTCGCTAAACTTGTACGTGATTCGGCGGTCACAGACGGCCGCTACAGAGGAAGATGGCATATCTAAACGAGAATTATCTCAAGCTTCAGGCGGGATATTTGTTTCCCGAGATCGCGCGACGCGTCCACGAGTTTTGCGAAGCAAATCCGGAACCGGCCAAACGATTGATTCTTTGCGGAATTGGGGACGTAACCGAGCCGCTCCCGTACGCGGCCATCGACGCTATGAAACGCGCAGTCGATGAACTTGGAAAACGCGAAACATTTCGCGGGTACGGTCCGGAGCAAGGCTACGAATTTCTAAGATCGACAATCGCCGAGCACGATTATCGCGCCCGCAAAATCGACATCGCCGATGACGAGATTTTTGTCTCCGACGGATCGAAATGCGATTGCGGATATATTCTTGATATTCTCGGCGACGAAAACAAAGTCGCGGTCCCCGATCCGGTTTATCCGGTTTACGTGGATACGAACGTCATGGCCGGTCACACCGGCTCCGCGCGTAAAGACGGCAGTTACGACGGGATCGTTTATCTGCCATGCACTGCGGAAAATAATTTCGTTCCTAAGCCGCCCAAAGAACATGCCGATCTTGTTTACCTTTGTTTTCCCAATAATCCGACGGGCGCAGTCGCATCTCGGGGAGAGCTCTCACGCTGGGTTGAATATGCGCATGCGCACGAAGCGCTTCTGCTCTTTGACGCGGCTTACGCGGCGTATATTTCGCAGCCGGAAATTCCGCATTCCATTTTCGAAATTCCGGGCGCGCGAGAGTGCGCGATTGAATTGCGCAGTTTTTCCAAGAACGGCGGTTTCACTGGAGTGCGCTGCGGCTTTACGGTTATGCCAAAGTCGCTTCTCGCCCGGACGGAGAACGGCCAGCGATTGTCTCTTTATCAACTTTGGCGCCGGCGCTGGAGCACAAAGGCGAACAGCGTGAGTTATCCCGTGCAACGCGGCGCGGAGGCTCTTTATACCCCGCAAGGCCGCAAGCAGGTCCAGGCGCTCATTGATCACTATCTGGACAACGCGAAAATCTTGCGTGAAGCTGCGGCCAAGACTGGCATGGAAGCATTTGGCGGAGTCAACGCGCCTTACATTTGGGTAAAAACGCCGGATGGGCTGACGAGTTGGGAAATGTTCGATCGTATGCTGCGTGATATAAACGTGGTCGTCACGCCTGGTAGCGGTTTCGGCGCGCAAGGCGAGGGCTATTTTCGCATTTCCGCCTTTAACAGCCGCACCAATGCTGAAGAAGTGGCGCGGCGTTTGAAAAGTTTTGGCTGACGTCCGCAGCGATATAGTCGAGGCTGGCACATACATAGCCTCGCCCTTCACAGCGCCATGGCATGGCAAGCAACGAAGCGACCACAGGATTCGGAAACACTCTTGTCGATCTAATCGAGGCGCGTAACGTTCGAGCCTCAAGAAATTCCGCGTGTCCGCTCCCGAACAAAATCTGCCGCAGCTTTATCGTTTTTGTTTCCTGATGCTAGGCGATTCGGGCAAGGCGCAGGCGGTCTTTCAAACGACTTTGCATGAGGCAGCGCGACGAGCGGCCCATGAGGGATTGCCAAATGAGCGGTTTTGGCTTTTTCGCGATGCGCGCTGGCGTTGTTTGGAAGCAAGCGAGACCGACCTGCAAGCCGAACCACTCGAAATGGAGGAGCACGAGGTAATTGCAGAAGCCGCGTCCCAGATTGAGCGGCTTGAGCCAATACAGTTAGCGATTTGGATCTCAGCTGCGCCCGAGCCGCAGAGGACTGCGCTGGCATTCTTTTATCTCGATGAATTCGATTACAGCGAGATTGCTGATTTGGCGGAATTGAAACTGAGCGAGCTTTCTCGATTGCTAGCGGCGGGCCGCCGACAGTTTCAAGCCTGGCTGGATGCCACGTTCCCCGAGAGGTCGACGGTATGAAACCGCGACGACTATCGCGCCGACAACGTGCGCTCGCGAATTGTGCGCCCGTGAGTGAGGACCGGATTCGCGACCGTTCCATGCGCGCAGCAGTGTTCCGTGCTCGCGGCTCCAATGAATTCGCGAATCAACAGAGCTTCGATCGCGCGGTGGCCGCCTTGGTTCGTGCTATCCCCATTCCGCCGGAGGCAGCCGAATGGTTTTCTAGTACAGACCTGATCGCTCCTTCGAAATGGGCGTGGAAGAAAACAGCGCGCAATCCAGCTGTTCTCGCGATCGGGATTGCGCTCGTGGTAATCGCAGGCGTGTTCGTCTTCAATTTTGTCGGCAGGCTGAATGATTTTCCGGGATCTGGAACGGCACGGAAATTATTAGGTACCGCAGGCTCGACACGGTCGGTCCTTCTCGATCCGGTGACTGGTGATGCGGGAACGTTGAGCGACTTGTTTTTTCTAAAACACGGACTGGAACATTACGACGTGCCGGCAGAATTCGCAGATTTTCGTACGATCGGCTGCCGCGTTTTCGATGATGATGAAGCGCGTCGCGTCGCGCAAATCTGGGTGGTCGAGAAGCGGATGCAGTTCTTCCTTTTCTCAGCGGAAAGAAACGCCAAGACTGGCGTCGTGTTGCAGTTTTCGGGGTGGCGGTATGTCCATCAAGAAGGCTGGGTTGGCGCGGTCACGGAACGTAACGGAGTCTGCTTCATGGCTGCCCTTCGCGGTCGCGAAAAAGACCTCGCGCCATATATTCCGAAGGTGAAGCAGTAAGATTGACGCCGTTGACATATCGTGACGTGCCGTTGAACCTTTTCGCCGCAACGCCAGGGTAGCTCAGCGGTAGAGCAGGGGACTCATAAGCCCTTGGTCGGGAGTTCAATTCTCCCCCCTGGCAGGATCGTTTTAGACTTTCGTTTTCGAGGGACTTCCGATTGCATGTAGCTCGCACGGTCTATCGCGGTCGCAGCCGTCGTTAATCCGAATTTTATTTGACGTTCGACACGTTGGACGTTGCGCTGTGTCTTTACGATGAATCAAGAGACTTTTCTTGGACACCTTTTCGCGCGTGAAAATTCCTACTGGTTGACACGCTTTGTCATTCTTCGCCTGCTCGGGTTTGTTTACGCGGTTGCATTTCTCGTAGCTGCGCAGCAACTCGTCCCGTTGATCGGCGAACATGGCCTCACACCCGCAAATCACTTTCTCGCTTCAATCCACACCCAGCTTGGTTCGGACATGGCCGGCATGCTGCGAGTACCCACGCTTTTTTGGTTGGGAATCTCCGATCACTCATTGTCGATCTTTGCCTGGGTGGGCTTCGCTCTCTCGCTCGTTGTTGTCGGTGGCTACGCGAACGCCATCCTCCTTGTGATTCTTTGGATGATGTACATGTCGATCGTGCACGTTGGTCAGATTTGGTACGGTTACGGCTGGGAAATTCAGCTGCTCGAAACCGGTTTCTTGTCGATCTTTCTCTGTCCGCTGGTTGATGGCCGGCCATTTCCGAAGTGCCGTCCGCCGCTCCTTGTCTTCTGGCTTTTTCGCTGGCTCGGCTTCCGCATTATGATCGGCGCCGGTCTCATCAAACTGCGGGGCGATCCATGCTGGCGTGATCTCACCTGCCTTTATTATCACTACGAGACGCAGCCGATTCCGAATCCTCTCAGCCGCTATCTGCATTTCGCACCGCACTGGTTCCATCAATTCGCAACGGCCTGGAACCATTTCATCGAACTCATTGTGCCGTGGTTTTCGTTTGGGCCGCGCTCCGCTCGGCATATCGCAGGCGTATTGCTAGTCAGTTTTCAAATCGTTCTCATCATTAGCGGCAATCTTTCGTTCCTAAATTATGTCACGATCATTCCGTTTCTTGCCTGTTTCGATGATACGTTTCTGCGCCGCGTTCTACCGGCGCGCCTCGTGAGGCGCGCCGAACGAGCGGCTCAGCAGTCGGAACCGTCGCGCATCAACAATACGATCGCGATCGCACTATCGATCTTAGTGATGTATTTGAGCGCCGCGCCAGTGCTCAATCTCGTTTCCGGACGGCAACTGATGAATTATTCCTACGATCCGCTCGATCTTGTGAACACCTACGGCGCATTCGGTGCTGTTGGCCGCGAACGCCCCGAAATTATTTTTGAGGGAACCGAGGACGCATCGATCACCGCCGATACGAAATGGAAGGAATACCAATTCAAAGCGAAACCGGGTGATCCGAACCGGAGGCCGCCGTTCGTCGCGCCGTATCAACCGCGCATTGATTGGCAAATCTGGTTCGCTGCCATGGCGTTTTCGTCTGGAAGCTTCTCCACAACCATCGTGGGACGCTCTCGCTCCTCGCCAATAATCCATTTCCCAATGCGCCGCCCCATTACATCCGCGCGCGCCTTTACCGTTATCGATTCTCACCGATTGGCGATCGAGCGTGGTGGAAACGCGAACCGATCGGCGAATGGCTGCCTGCTCTATCTGCCGATGATGCTGAATTCCGTCGTATTCTTACCGCGATGGACTGGCTCGATTAGAGACCACGCTCTTTCAATCGCGTGATTGTTTCACGCAACATTCGGTAACCGAAGTGTCCTTGCCGTACGCGGAGCAGCTCCGATCCGCGCCATTTCTGTTGAATCGTCTCAAGGTCTGCTGGCCGGGCAATTGAATCGAATTCGCCCGCAACAAATAAGACGCGGTCACCATTGCACAGCGGTTGATTGTGCATTGGCGAACTCAGATGAAAATGACGCGCCACGAGCGACGGCTCAATATTCGCCCGGCGGAGTTCGCGTCGCATGAAACGCGCGCCCGGGTTTTCCCAGATTGCATGCTCGACGTTTACGATCGGCGCCATTAATGCCACAAAGCGCAAATCACGCTCGACCATCGCGAGAAGCGCGCCGATCCAGCCGCCGTAACTTGTTCCGAGCACGCCAAAATCGTTGCAGCCGCGCTTGCGCAGCGCTGCTATCAATTGCCGCACTTCGATCACACCCTGACGCAGCCCCTCCGCATTGCGAATGAGATCAGCCGTGATCGCCAGTTCGCCGTTCCAGTAGCCACGCGGCACCCGAGAATAATGATACGGCAGATGCATGAAACACGCGTTCCATCCGAGACCGTTAAAGTGGACAGCCCAGCGGCGATAGCCGATGTGAGTTGCCGACATAAGCGCGTGCAGCATCAGCACTGTCGGCGCGCTCCAACCGCGCGTGCATCGGAAAAAATCTGCGCGAGCGATGTTGTTCGCCGGAAATTTGGTACTGATCGGACTGTGCCAAGTGAGCGTCGCGTCGTTGCCGATCTCATTCGCGGGTCCGCCATTGCGCGGAACAGCGTAAAAATCGTGCGCCGTGAGTTTCTCGCATTCGGTCACATAACGCTCCATTTCATCGCGGCTGCGCGCATGCAGGCGGTGCCGTAACTGCACCAAGTTCATCGATGCGCACATGAGCGAATCGACGGATGTCGCAGCCACCCGTCGCAGCGGACGCCCGAAAGCACGAGGACTTTTCGGAGCGTCGGAAGCCATTCGTTTACGCGGCGGATGTGGCAGATCGTCGGGTGTGAGCGAAAATTCTTCGCGCAACTCAGCGTATAAAGTTTTGAATGCTGTAGCCAGTTCCCGGTCGATACAGGCCCGCGCAGCAGACTTCTCCAGATTCGGAAAATGCGGAATCAGATTGCCGAATGCGATCCAGATCGGGGTGCGTCGCAGCGGCAGCCAGCTTTTCTTTGAGTAGAGGCGATCGCTACCGACTATCACGCACGGCAGAATCGGAACTCCGGAGATGTGCGCCAGAGTCGACGCCCCTGGTCGCAGCGGCGCGCCTTCGAGGAGCGAGCGCGTGCCGTCACGAATGCCGCCCTCGGGAAAAAGGCCGATAATCCGGCCCTGCTTCAGCCGCTGGATCGCGGTGCGGATCGTCTTCCGATCCGCGCGATATCGGTCCGCCGGGAACGCATCGACGGCTCGCAAAAGAAATCCGAGCACCGGGAGCGGAAAAAACTCCGCCATTGCCATCCAATCGATTTTGCGCCGCACGACCGATGAAATGATAAAAGGATCAAAATGGCTGATATGATTTGCCGCCAAAAGAAACCCGCCATCCTGATTCGCGTTTCCACGCTTCAACACGCGAACGTGCGCGACGCCCTCAAACAGCAATTTCATCGAAATTCGCGCCGCGCAATTTGCGAATGAGTGAAACAATGTGCGCATCAGATCGAGTTTGCTGGAGACAAACGATCGACGCAAATTCACACGGTAGTCGTGAAATTGGCGTTCGTTTGTAATCCTGCGAGTCTGGTGTGAAATGCTCACACGTGTGCGATTTCTTTTGCTCGCAGTGTTCTTCGTCTTTTTGAATCCATTTTCTGCAGTCGGCACGGAAGAATTCGCAAATCCGCCAACGCCGTTGCCAGTCAAGGCTGGGGAACAAATCGCGGCCAACCTCGTCGATTTGATCTTTTTGTTCGACCGGGTGGCGAGCGATCAACCGACGGCAACGACCCCAGATTATCGCGAACGGGTTTCACAAGCTTCATCTCCATTTTACAACGATTATCTGGAGTATCGGAGAGGCAGAATCAGCCGAGCAGAACTGGTCCGCCGATTGCCGCATGTGGCGATGATGGGTGACAGTCTAACGCAACATTTTTATATATCGTCGCCCGCCAGCTTGTTTTGGCGAGCTAGAACCCAGCGGCACAAGAACTGGTTTCTCGATACCGATCCTGATCCGGCAAGCATTCGTAGTGTGTACGAACGATTGGAAGCTTTTACACCGCTCGTTGCTACAGAATACAACGGCGCCGGGGCCCTGGTCGCGTCCAGCCGAGCCGGTGACGGCTTCCGCAGAAGGATCGTTCGAACGCGCAACCTCTCCGGGCAAGCGCATCAAATTTTGCGCAAGAAAAGATTTCCGGATTTGATCATGATTTGGATTGGACACAACAATCTCGACTGGACGGAAGGACTCTCTGCGCCTGAACGCGAACACCCCGAAAAGCGCTTGCAAGAAATGGCCACGCAGTTTCGAGTGAACTATACCGAACCGCTGCAAGCTCTGATCGATCGCGCAAAAACGGAGAACCACAAGGTGGCGATCGTCGTCTTCGGATTGGCGAATCTCGACACATTTTTTAAAGCGCGACGAAAGGCGGAGGCGCTTCACGCGAGTAATCCGACGCTCTATCCGTATTTGGAAAGTGGCAATCGCAGTTTCGAGTCTCTGAAGCCGCCTTATCAGAAGAACATGGTCCGGCTTAGTTTAATGTTGAATGGCGAAATGCGATCGATGGTCAGCAATCTGGATCGGCAGCTAGCGCACAGTTCTA
>QHMQ01000188.1 GCA_003217835.1 Verrucomicrobiota bacterium | reverse complement strand
AGTTAACGGCTGCGCTTATGACGAGGCAACATCGACATGGACCGTTCAATTCAAGGACCGCGACGGAAATCTCCATTCGGTCGAAGCCGAACACGTGATTTCCTCGGCGCCGATGCGCGAATTGGTTTGCGGAATTCGTCCGGAAGTTTCCGACCGGACGCGGCGGGCGGCGGAAAGTCTCAAGTACCGCGATTTCCTGACCGTGATGCTCATTTTGAAGGAACGGAACAAGTTCGCCGACAATTGGATCTACATCCACGATCCGAGGGTCAAAGTTGGCCGCGTCCAAAATTTCAAATCCTGGTCGCCGGAAATGGTTCCGGATCCGGACAAAGCGTGTTACGGCCTCGAATATTTTTGTTTCGAAGGCGATGGCCTTTGGGAGTCCAAGGACGAAGATTTGATCGAGCTGGCCAAGCGCGAGCTGATCCAGATCGGCCTTTCCCAGGAAGGCGACGTTGTCGATGGAACGGTCGTCCGTCAGAAAAAAGCGTATCCAGTTTACGACGACGACTACGCGCTCCATGTCGCGGCGATTCGGCAGGAGTTGGACATGCGTTATCCGAATTTGCACCTCGTTGGTCGCAATGGAATGCACAAATACAACAACCAGGATCACGCCATGATGACGGCGATGTTGTGTGTCGAAAATATTCTGGCCGACGCGAAACTTTACGACCTGTGGCAGGTGAATGCTGACGCGGAATATCACGAACAAGGCGACGAAGTGTCCGACGAAAAAAGTGGTTCGGCGTTGCGCCTTGTTCCAACTCGGGTCGACCGCGACCGGGAACCCGAGCTGGCTCCCGAAAGTTAACTCGTAACAGTTAAGCTGCTTCCTCTGGGACTCAGTAGTCGGCTGGTTTCACGGGCAACTTGGCCGTGAATCCGACTCCCTGTCCTTTGCTGTCGTAACAGCCATCCAGATCGCGCACCCAGAAAAACAGTCTTTGTTTTTTTCGTTGCCTTCTGTCAAAGCCGTCTGGCGAAATCATTACGGCGCGACCCAAAAACAAATCCGCCCACCGATTTTTCACCAGCGGGCGGAAACTTGACGTAGCCTCGATCGGCGGGGAGCTAAGGCTGGTTCGCCAAGCTGAACCCCGGCCTCACGCGCGCGGAACGGTCAGGCAAAGAGCGGGGGAGGGGGACTTCAGCTCTTTTCGCCGGTGGCCTCTACCGGCGCGCTCAGTGTTGTCTTCTTGATGTCAGAAACCGCGCGTTGTTCTCCCGTTTTTTGAGTCGTCACACGTTGTTCTTGCGTTCGAGTGCCGGACTCAGGTTGCGAAGATGGGACAGCGGCCACAGGCTTCGTCTTGGAAGTGGCAGAAGCTCCGCCCGATACGCAGGGCGGGATTTTTTCCAGGTGCGATCGGCCGCTAGTTCCCTCGCAGCGCGGTCCGTCAACGAAAATGGCGTTGTTGTAATTTGCGTAGCAGGGTGGGAGCACCGCGGCAAAATTTATCACTACCGGCTCGGTTCCGTAGTTGAATACACGGTGCACACGGCCAGGCGTTTCAGAGAAGGCACTGCCAGCGGGATATACGTTGAGCGCTGTCCCGCACCCTTCATCTTCGGTGAGGGTTCCGCTGACGATTACGCCCCAAATCGGCCCCGGGTGGAAATGCCAGGGAAAGGACTCTCCGGGGGCGAAGGTGACCTGAAACATCGAGACGATCTTGCCGCTTGGGAGCGTGCCTTCGCCGAACGGAACGAAATCGAATGCGCTGGCGATATTCGCGGAGAGCAGGCCCAGCGCTAAAAGGAGAGTTCCGTAGGGCGCTAGCTTGGGTTTCGCGGTTATCCGTCCAAAGGCCGGTTTTACAGTTTGGATTTCGCTCTGGTTATTTATCGATCTGTTTGCGTTGTTTGCTTTCATGGGTGCTTTCTAAACAGGTGAAGATCATCTGTGTTTTGTTTTTTCCTTTTGTTTGTTGTTTGGCCTTCTTTGGCTTCTCCACCATGAGAAGTTACTTTTGGCCGTTCGCTGATGTACTGCGCGAGATTTGGCTTGCTGTTACGCGGAAAATGGAGATTTTTTGAACAGAAGAAAATCAAGGCAGCGAAGCATCCGTCTAGATTGCGCACGCAGAAAAACAGTCTTTGTTTTCTTCGTTGTCTTCTGTCAAAGCCGTCTGGCGAAATCATTACGGCGCGACCGAAAAACAAATCCGCCCGCCGATTTTTTCACCAGCGGGCGGAAACTTGTTTAACGTTTCGAGTGTTGGTTTAGACCGCGATCCAGAGGGCCGAGCAGATCATTGCGGCCACGGTTGTCGCCCTATCGCGTCGGCGCGGTGAATACCATCGCTTCCCAATGTGCCATCAGCCCTGAGCGTGATGCAGTTCCAAGTCGCGCCGGGCAGCACAACCGCTGCCCGTACCTCCGCAGCCAATGCCGCGGGTACTGTGAGGATGATGCGCGAGCCCGAGACGCTCACCGGAATCGAGTACTGCAAAGCCGGCTGGCCCGTCAGCGCTGGCCGCCGATCTATCAATAGTCCGCTGAACGCCGTTCCATCCCAGAGCGCGCCCACGTAGAACTCTGCCGGAGCAAAGTGCCCGGGAGGCAGCGGCAACCCCGGAGGGTATGTCGAATCGTCAGTATTGAGCGCGAAGTGCCAGTCGAATACACCGGGAGATCCCGGCGGGTTGGGAAGCGCGTCGAGCGAGCCGGCGACATCGACAGTGAGCGTCAGCGTGTTCGAGATGGTGAACGACGCGGCGATGATGTCGAGAAATGCCGGGGCCTCGTGCCCGTTAGTGTAGAACGCGTCGCCCTGCGGGGCAATGACCGCAGCCGTCTGCGCGCGGGCCGTCAACGCGGCGAATGACACAAGCAGCGCGCAAAGGAGCGAACCGACAATTCTTACAGGTGGAGTTGTCCTATTGAACTGGAGGTTTTGATTTTTCATATTTCCTTTTCTTGTTTTGGCCTTCCATGAATCCGAAACCTTTCGGGGTCACTTCTGGCCATTCACTGGTGTACTGCGCGAGATTTGGCCGGCTGTTACGCGGAAAATGAGGACAACCGCAGATTACCCGCCTTCGCCTTAGAACTACGGCGGGCAGGCAACGGATGGCACGGTTGGATCTTGGCCAGCGTCTAACGCCTGAGCTGCGACTACGGCGCGCTAGGCACGGATGGAACGGATAAACCGAACTCAATCTTTGCGTGTTCTTCGCGTGCGCACGGCCCGCAGGGGCGGTGGCTACAGAATGAGGCGTGACTTACGAGGTGGTTTCTAGAACCGTTTCTTTAACGCCAAATACCAGACGCGCCCTCTGATATTGGCCTGCCGCTGGTCATAGCCGTTTTCGGGCGCGCCAGCGACAAATGGCGGCGAAAGATCCATAACGTTGTCTACGCCGAGAGTAATTGTCGTGTTATTGAGCCATGCACGCCACCCACACGGATTGTACTCTGCGGTTGAGACCGGCATGACGTTCTTGTCCTTATCGCCGCTTGTTTTCACATTCTTGCCGTCCCTGACATAGCCGGCGACGTCGTTTTGGGTGGCCGAAGCAGGCAAGTTAAACGTGTAGTTGACGACCAGATCCAGTGTGGTCCATTCACGGATCTTGCGATCGCCGTTCCAATACTGCCCAATGTAGTGGACGGTCGCGCCGGCATCGACTCCGCCGAGCCACGAGCCCGCTGGGCCGTCATAAAACAAGCTCGCATAGGAGCGGTCTCTCGGGTAGGAGCCAAATCTCACTCCTATGAATTGGCCAGCAAAATTAACTTTGCGTTCCCCTGGGATGGCCTGCTCTACAAATCGATCCAGGTAGTTGCCATTGAAAGTGAACGTGAATGTCCCGAAGTTCCCATGGCCGAAGAGGGAGGTATCCAGTTGATAGAAGGCTTCGTAATCGAGACCTTCGGTAATAGCCCGGGCCGTGTTGCGCAGGGCACTGTCAACGTTTAGGACTGCGCCGGTAACTGGATCGCGCTGAATCAGGTCTGAAAACACACCGCCCGTGGGAGCGCCGTTGGGCAGGGTCCCTGTACGTGTGGAGAAGTTAAAATCCAAAATGTTAACTGCGTTGAGACCGAATATGGCGTTGCG
>QHMQ01000091.1 GCA_003217835.1 Verrucomicrobiota bacterium | reverse complement strand
GCGGCGCCAGCTTCAGCGTTGTCATTCATGGTGACGAACGCGAAACCGCGCGATTTGCCGGTCATGCGGTCCATCATTAACGCGACCTCGCCGACTTTGCCGTGTTGTTCGAAAAGATCCTGAAGATCGTTTTCGGTAGTCTCAAAGGAGAGATTTCCTACATATAGTTTCATTGTGATTTGATTTTGGAAAAAAACTGCCAGCCACAAAGCCGTTCCCGGGAATCGGGTTTCAAATCACCACTGAGACAAACTCAACTGACGATCTACCACGCAACGAACAGAACAGAACTATTTGTGGTGATGGTTTTCGGCTGTCTAAGGGGATTCGCTTTTACCAAACGCGATTGAAACTAGAAAGCCTTTGTTACAGCTTGATGACAGAAATGTGACGATTCGGCAAACTCTTCGCCGCGGCACCTAACCACCGTTTGCCGCCGTGGGAGGCAGGCGTCCTCGACGGCGGCTGATGGCGTCGTGTCATCAAGCCGAGTGCGCCGTCAAAGAACAAGTTGCGTTGCGATGGTTTGCTTTGCCCTCGTTGCCTGCGCAACGCGCTTATCGCTTGCGGAGCGGTCGATTGAACAAGCGCCGTCGGACGTTCTGCGCATTCCAGCCTCGCGCTTTGACGATCCCACCCTGAAATCGCAAGTTGTCGATCTTCGCAGCGGCATTGGTCCGGATGAAGCAGCCACAATCGCCGTTTATGCGAATCCGGCGTTACGCGCGATTCGTAACCGGCGTGGACTTGCGGCCGCGCAATTGATTCAGGCGGGAATTTTGCCGAACCCGGTCGTTTCCTACGCACGCGACTACGTCACGGGAGGCAACACAGCGGGTGCGGTCACCGCGTACAACTTTAGCGCGGGCTGGGAGTTCAGCGCGCTCGTTCCGTTTTTGCCGAAGCAGACCGCCGCTCGAAAAAATTTCCGCTCTGTCGATTTGGATGTCGCCTGGCAGGAATGGCAAATCGCGGTCAATGCGCGCACCGCGGTTTATCGCGTCCTCGCATTGGATGCGCAGGTTGTGCGTGCGCGCGAAGCCACGAACGGATTGCAGGGGAGCACAGACGCGATGCGCGAAGCGGTGAACGCGCACGAGAAGACGGTGCTCGAATTGGCGGCCGTTGAATCGGCGAGCCAGGATTCGCGTGCCACCATGCTTGCCCTGGAGCAGGAATTCGAGAAACAGCGTCTTGGCTTGAACAAAATTTTGGGAGCGGAACCGGAAAACAACGTTCGTTTGCGCACCGGGCTAAGTTTGCCGACACGTGTCGAGCCTCCAAACGAACGCGATTTACTTAACCATGTTGAGTCGCGCCGGCTGGATCTTCTCGGATTGCGCCAGGGTTACGAGAGCCAGGATGCAACTGTACGAGCCGCCATCCTCGCACAATTTCCGAGGATATCGCTGGCGTTTGTCCGCGCCAAGGACAATACCAATGTACAGAGTAGCGGTTTCAATGTCGCGATCGATGTGCCAATCTTCGATCGCAACCAGGGCGTGATTGCAACGGAACGCGCGACGCGCCAGAGATTGCTCGACGAATATCATCAGCGCGTTTTCGAAGCGCGTTCCGATGTCGCCGCGGCGATTGCGGATATTCGTTCGCTGGATCGACAACTGGCTGCCGCGGAAGAAGCGTTGCCGCTGCTCGAAAAGCTCGTTGATTCCGCGCAAACCGCGATCGAGCAGGGCAACGCCGACGTGCTCAGTTATTACACGGCGCGCAGCAACTTGCTGCAAAAACGAATTCAGCTGATCAGACTCCAGGAGCAATTGCTCGAAGCGCACACTGCATTGGAGATCGCTTCTGGTCGTTATCTCCCAATAAATGCGGCACTGAAGGCGAAATGAAACAACGAATCATCATCGGCGCGATCGTGCTCGTCTTGATCGAAAGAGGAAAAGACGGCTGGCCCCATCGCGCACGTGCAGGTTGCGAAGTTGGAAAGAAAAACAATCACCGAAAAAGTGATCGTTTACGGAAGCGTAGTCGCGCAGCCCGGCAAAACTCATTCCGTTTCGATCGCCTTTGAAACGCGCGTGCGGCACATCCTGGTCGCGCCCGGCCAATTCGTGCAGGAGAACGATCCGCTGATCGAGGCAGAGCTGAGCCCCGCGGCACAAGTCCAATTCCAGCAAGCCAAAAACGCGGCGGAAGCTGCCCGGAAAGAACTCAAACAAACGCAAGATCGCTTTAATTTGAAACTCGCCACTAATCAGGATTTGAGTGCGGCGGAAAAAACCGCGCGCGACGCGGAGGCGCAGCTCACTGCTTTGCAACGCGCCGGCGCCGGGGGGGACAACCGGATTCACTCCGACATCGCGGGCGTGATTGCCAAAGTGGACGCGCAAGACGGACAGATTGTTCCGCCCGGCGGGCCGCTGGTCGAGATTGTTGCCGAAAACGAAATCGAAGTGAAACTCGGCGTCGAACCGGAAGATCTTTCGGCGGTCCAAGAAGGTGCGCCGATCACGATTTTTCCGGTAAACGATCCAACGGCGGCGCAAGTGGAAGGATCGATTCGCCTCGTGACGCGCCGCATCGATCCGACCACGCGACTGGTCGATGTTTATGTCGCGCTGCCGAAGGGAACAAAACTGTTGCTGGATCAATACGTGCGCGGCGAAATCCAGCGCGTGGAAGAAAACGCGCTGGTCGTGCCGCGCTCCGCCGTTTTGCCTAACGAATCGCGTGAATTCAAAGTGTTCACGGTAGCAAATAATAGGGCGCTCACGCACACGGTGAAGATCGGCGCGGAAAATCCCAGGGAAATGCAGGTGATCGCGGACGATCTTCATCCGGGCGATTTGGTCGTGACGGTGGGTAATTACGAGCTGGAAGATGGCATGGCCGTGGAAATCAAAAAATGAGCTTCAGTGCGTGGGCGCACGGCCATGCGCGTTCCATTTTATTTTTGCTCGGTGCGCTTGCGCTGGCCGGCGCGGTTGCCAGTTTTTTTCTGCCGGTTGCGCTTTTTCCACGGGTGAGTTTCCCGCGCGTTCGCGTCACGCTCGATGCCGGGGATCGCCCCGCCGAGCGGATGACCGTTGAAGTCACGACGCCGGTCGAGGAAGCCGTGCGCGCGATTCCAGGCGTGCGCAGCATCAGATCGACAACCAGCCGCGGCACGGCAGAAATCTCAGTCAATTTTGATTGGGGCGAAGACATGGTGGCCGCCATGCTCCAATGCCAGTCGCAGGTGAACAAGATTCTGCCGAGCCTGCCGTCCGGTACTTCGTTCGAAGTCGAGCGCATGGATCCGACTGTGTTCCCGGTGATCGCCTACAGCCTCACTTCCGATTCGCATTCGCTGGTTGAGTTGCGCGATCTGGCGCTGTACACATTGCGGCCCGCACTTTCCACCGTTCAAGGCGTCGCCCGTGTGAGCGTTCAAGGGGGTCGCGTCGAAGAATACCGGGTGACTGTCGATCCAGACAAATTGCAATCGTTCAAGATGACGCTGGCCGAAGTCGCCAGCGCACTCTCGGCGTCGAATGTTTTGGTCGCGGTCGGCCGCCTCGAACAGTACGACAAACTTTACCTTGTCGTTTCGGACACGCGTTTCAAGAAGTTCGACGAAATCGAGCACACAGTGCTGCGCTCAAATCCCGACGGGGTGGTTCTGCTCGATGACGTGGCCGCGGTTGAGCATTCAACCGAGCCGCAATGGATTCGCGTGACCGCCGATGGCCGCGACGCCGTGCTTTTCCAGGTTTATCAGCAGCCGTCTGGAAACACGGTCGATATCGCGCGCGGCATCAAGACGAAGTTACGCGAAATCAAGAAACAAATTCCCGAAGGAGTAAAGATCGCCGACTGGTACGATCAAGGCGACCTGATCACCGCATCCGAACACAGCACCCGCGACGCAGTGCTTATCGGCATCGCTCTTGCCGCGTTCGTCCTGCTTATCTTTCTCCGCGATTGGAAAGTCACTTTGATCGCGACCATGACTGTGCCGGTCGTGCTCGCTGCTACGATCGTGCTTCTTTACGCGCTGAAAATGAGTTTCAACATCATGACTCTCGGCGGCATGGCCGCTGCCGTTGGGCTCATCATCGATGACGCGATCGTGATGGTGGAACATATCGTTCGTCGCGTCCGCGGCATGCGTGAAGGCGATCCTCGCACGCGAGTTTTGAGCGCGGCCAGCGAATTTACCAACCCGCTGGCTGGTTCTTCCGCAGCAACGATCATCATTTTCACGCCCCTGGCATTTCTAACTGGAGTCACCGGCGCATTTTTTAAAGCGCTTTCCCTGACGATGGCCGCGAGCCTCATCATCTCGTTCGTTGTCGCGTGGCTGGCCGTGCCGATCCTGTGTGCGACATTGCTGAAACAAAAAGACACTGAGCTTGAGGAGCGCGGAACTTTCACGCGCCGCGTGCACGAAGTTTATCGCGAGAAGATGCAACGCCTTCTCCGGCGTCCGCTATTCGTCGCCTTGTTTTTGGTTCCGCTGTTGTTGCTTGGTTTCATCGCATTTAAGAACGTCGGCTCCGGCTTCATGCCGGTGATGGACGAAGGTGGGTTTATTCTCGATTACATTTCCCCGCCAGGGACTTCGCTCGAGGAAACCGACCGCCTTCTTCGCCAGGTCGAATCGGTGCTGCAAGAAACGCCGGAAGTGCAGACCTACTCGCGCCGCACCGGCTTGCAGCTCGGTGGCGGCGTCACCGAGGCGAATACGGGCGACTTTTTCGTTCGCTTAAAGCCGTTCCCGCGCCGCGGAATTGAAGAGGTGATGGACGATGTTCGCGGTGAAATCGAAAAGCATATTCCCGGTCTTCAGGTCGAGCTGCTGCAATTGATGGAAGATTTGATCGGCGATCTCACCAGCGTGCCACAGCCGATTGAGATCAAGCTTTATTCCGATGACGAACAACTCCTGCGCACGCTTCCGCCGCGAGTGGCCGACACGATTTCGAAAGTTCGCGGCGTAGTCGAGGTTAAGAACGGAATCGTGCCGGCAGGCGACGCGCTCAACATTCAGGTCGATCGCGTAAAGGCCGGCCTCGAAGGCATGGACCCGGAGGCGATCACCAAAGCGCTTGATGATTTCTTGACCGGCAACGTGACCACCCACATTCAACAAGGGCCGAAGTTGATCGGCGTCCGTGTTTGGATTCCGCGAGACGCGCGCGACACCATGCGCAACATCGACAATCTTCTTTTGCGCGCGCCCGACGGCCATTTGTTTCCACTCAAACGCGTGGCCACGCTCGTCCCTGTCAGCGGCGAACCCGAGATCATGCGCGACGATCTCAAACGCATGGTCGCAGTGACCGCGCGCATCAGCGGCCGCGATCTCGGCTCGACGGTAAGCGATGTGAAACGGACGCTCGCCAGATCCGGCGTCATTCCCAACAACGTGCTCTACACTTTCGGCGGCCTTTACGAACAACAACAAATCGCCTTCCGTGGCCTAACGATCATTTTGATCGCCGCAATCGTCCTCGTGTTTCTGCTCCTGCTTTTTCTCTATGAAAATTTCCGGGTCGCCATCGCGATGTTGCTCATCCCGCTTTTCGCCGTCGCCGGAGTCTTCATCGGCCTCTGGGTCACTGGCACCGAATTCAACATCACCTCCCGGATGGGCATGACCATGATCGTCGGCATCGTCACCGAGATCGCGATTTTCTATTACTCTGAATTTCTTTCGTTGCCTGCCAGCGGCGACCGCTTCGTTCTCGCCGGAATCAATCGGATGCGCGCGATTTTGATGACCACTTTCGCGGCGATCCTGGCGCTATCGCCGTTAGCGCTCGGCATCGGTCACGGTTCCGCCATGCAGCAGCCGCTGGCGATCGCCATTATCTCGGGACTAATTTTTTCGTTGCCGCTCGTGTTAATCGTGCTGCCTGCACTGCTTGCCCTCTTCGAGCCAAGAGCGGCCGGTAAGCGACCGGAGTGACACTCGTTAGGGTTTCGCCGACTCGGCCTGGCCGTAAACCAAAAGCTTCAACGTGTTCGGCACAATCATCGGCCGGCCTGGAGATACACTGGGCGCTGGCGAAGGCGGCGGATGAAATTGCGCCGTCGGCAAATAGATCCGATGCGTCTGCGGATCGAGGGCGATCGTTCGTGCGCCGCGCTCAGTTTTGAGCGTTTGAATGGTTGTAAGCTTCTGCGGAGTTTCTTCTTTCGCGATCGTCGTGGTCCCATCGCCGCATGATGCAAATGCAAGTTGCGTCGTGCCGTCGAACGCGCAGCCATCAACGCCGGCGCCGATCGGCACCGTGGCAACAACTTTCCCAGTTTCAGTGTCGAGCATCGCCATCAATTTGTTATGACAGCCGACGAACAACCGGTGATGCGTCGCGTCGAACGCCATTCCAGTTGGCTCGGTGCCCGGCGCGAGTGACCAGCGCGCGACGACTTCGTGCTTTGCCGTGTCAATGACTGCGACTTCGCTCTTGTCTTCCACATTACAGTAAATGCGTTCTGCCGCGCTATCGGCCGCCGCGAACTCCGGGTTGCCACCGAGCGCGATCGTGTTGACTACGCCTGCCGTTTTTGCGTTGATCACCGTCGCCGAATTTCCGCTGTGGTTGAAAACGTAAACCTCGCCATGACGCGGCTCGTAAACGAGCGCGTCGGGATTCGCGCCGGTGTCTATTTTCGAAATCGTGCGAAGCGTCTTTAGATCGACAACGCTGACTTTCGATTCCTTGCCATTCGACGAGAAACCGCGCTCCAGATCCAGCACGACGATAAGCCCGTGAACGCCGGGCGTGTCGCCGATCTCCCCGGTGACGGCGTTCTTCGTAAGATCGACAACAACGACTTTCGTCGCGTGAGAGAGATAGAGGCGACGCGCCGTCGCATCGACGGTCACATAATCCCAGCCGCCCTCGCCGCCGATCGGGATTTCATTGAGAAATTTGTACGCTTCTTCAGCGGCAACAGTCTCGCATAACAACGCAACCGAAAACCCTAACGCCAGCAGAGCTTTCAGATGCATCAGACGTCAGGGTCTGCGCTTTAACTTCGGCGTTGCCGTGGGACTCGTTGCTGTTTCGACCGGCGCCGCAGTTGGCGAAGCGGCGGCCTGCGCAGCCGACGATGGCAAGGTCGCTGGAGTTGCAGTGCCCGCAGGCAAAACGCCGGAATTTGGCGCTGCAGTGGGAGAGGAGCCCGGCGAGGGCTGAGCAGTGGTCGGCGCAGGAGAAGTGGCCGTGTTCTTATGGGCATAAAGGATCGACAACGCAAAGGTAAGCGCGAAAAAGATGCCCGCGAGCCATGCCGTGAACTTCACCAACACGTTGGTGGTTTGTGCGCCGAAAATGTTTTCCGTGACCGCGCCGCCAAAGGCCGCGCCCAAGCCTTCGCTCTTTGGACGTTGCATCAGAATCACGAGCACCATGAGCAACGCAACAAGCACGTAGAGCACTAGAAGGATATTGATCAGGAGGTTCATCGGAACGGGCAATATCGCCAAAGTCGCTCTATTGTAAATGACCGGAGCCCGGCACGGGCTTCCTGGCTCACGAATTCAGTTGGTAGCATGCCAATGCTATAACTTCAACCGGTTCCAAATTTGATCCAGCTCGGCAAGATCGACGTCGCCAAGCCGTTTGCCTTGCGCCTGCAGCTCATCCTCGATTCGATTAAATCGCGCGACAAACTTGCCTGTTGCAGACTGCAGCGCGCTCTCGGCATCGAGGTCGCATTTCCGCGCCAAATTGACGACCGCGAACAGCAGATCGCCGATCTCATCCTCGATCGCTCGTCGATCTTGCGAGGCAATCGCCGATTTCGTTTCGGCGAGTTCTTCTTCGATTTTCGCGATCACATCGCGCAGTTCGCTCCAGTCGAAATTGACACGCGCAGCCTTAGATTGCGCTTTTTGCGCGCGCATCAACGCCGGCAACGCTACTGGCAAGCCATCAAGATAATGTCTGCCCGCTTTTTCCGCGCGCTTGATCGATTCCCATTGCTTCAGCACCGCGCCGCTATCGCCCGCATCGCTTTTGCCAAACACATGCGGGTGACGTCGGACAAGCTTCTCCGTCACGTCACCGAGCACATTGTCGATATTGAATCGGTGCTCTTCCTGCGCGATTTCCGCGTGCATCACGATGAGCAGGAGAAGATCGCCCAATTCTTCGCGGAAATTTGCGCTGTCATTCGCGCGTACCGCTCCGGCTACTTCGTAAGCCTCTTCAATCAAAGCAGGCAGCAGCGATTCGTTAGTCTGCTCCCGATCCCATGGGCAACCGCCCGGCGCCCGCAGTTGCGTGACGATCTCGCAGAGTTTGTTAAACGAATCTTCTAGCATCGTTAGAGCAGTTTTAAGCGTTAAGTATTAAGAATCCTGATCAGCCGCCTCTTCGCTTAAAGCTTCAAGCTCAAGGCTTACTCAAATCCGCCAGAGCGAACGGTGGGTGCCGAACTCGGAAATCTCGCCCGAGGATTTTTTGCTCACGTAAATCGTGATCGTGATCACAGTGATGAACGTGCCCGCGAAAACAAAGGCCACCAGCCAGGAAGGGATGTGACCGACGCGCAGTGCACTATAAAATGCAGCCAAGCTGTCCATGGCATGTTCGGCGTGCAGAAAAATCTTCGTCACCCACGCCACCAGAATGAGGATGAAAATGAAAACGTAATTTCGTTTTAATCGCCGTCCGATCGCCTCCAGTTTACTAATTTTAAAGCAGGGCAGAATCAGATCTTCGCAGACCAGCTTCTTCCATTCGCCCTGAAGCAAATCCCGATTTTCCATAACCATAGGCACGAGGAAATGCGCCTCGAGCATGCGGACGCGCGCGCGGAAGGCGTCATAGAACCGATACCGGCGCGCTTCGATCCAGAGCATCACCCAGACGATGGCGAGATTGAAAAAGAAGATGATGTGCGGCACTCCGCGCGTGGAAAACGCGATCGTAATGATGGCGGTGCTGCTGGTGATGGCCCAATTGGTCGTGATGTCGAGCCGCTGCCGCCAGACCATGATGCGGCCCATCTCGCCCCGATAAAAGTGCGACATCGCGTTGACGTAACCCGGATCGTAAATGCTACGCTGCAACGAGACCGTTGCCTCCTCGGTCGCCTCGGTTGATGTCTTTTCAGTTGCCACGGCTGTTAGATTAACTGGATAACTGGCTTTGCCCGGATAATCCAATAAATCTCACTGCCACCAATGGCTATCGCACTGGCCGATCTTCTCGATGAAAACGACGTGACGCTGCAATTGCGCTCCCGCAAACCAGCGAACGCGGTTCGCGAAATCATCCAGTTGCTCACGAACAACGGGAAGATCGACAATGCGGGAAAATTTCTCGAACAAGTGCTCCTGCGCGAACAGGCACACCCCAGCGTGGTGGAATACAGCGTTGCCTTTCCGCATGCGCGCACCGATTTGGTCGATCAAATCGTTATTGGCATCGGTCGGAGCCGCGCCGGCATTCCGTTTGGCGAAAGTGGAACGCGCGCCCGACTAATTTTCGTTATTGGCGTGCCAGAGCGGTTGGTAAACGATTACCTGATTTGCGTTGGCACTCTCGCCCGGCTGGTAAAAGATGATGCGACGCGATCGGCGCTGCTTCACGCCCAAACTTCACGCGAATTTTTGGACGTGCTTACCACGGAATAATTGTTGTAGCCGCGGTCGATGACCGCGGATCAACCGGGGACAACGTCCCCGGCTACAACCACCGTGCGTTTGCTCGCACGATATCGCCAGATCGTGAACACGACGAACAAAAGATCGGCAACAACAAACGTCGCAACGTAGGTCTCGCCGCCGATGCCGAACCCGTAACTGTGCAACCCTTTGCCGAGCACAAAGTTCACACCGTACCACGCCATTAGCACGGCGAGAAAACAAACCACGCTCGCGACCACGAGACCGAACTCGGTCCACCAACCGGCCAGCCGTCCGTGCAACGTCAGGATGTAACAAAGCAGCGCGATTAATGCCCATGTTTCTTTTGGATCCCAGCCCCAAAACCTGCCCCAGGAATAATTTGCCCAGACTCCACCCAGAATCGTGCCTGCGGCGAGCAAGAGCACGCCGAGCTGAAGCACGCGGTAGAGCCAGAAATGCATCGGCGCGTCCGCACTCGCTGCCGTCGGATTTCGGACGTAGCGCCAGAGTAGAATGTGCCCGAAGCCCATTGCCAATGCGAACGCCGCATAGCTCAGCGTGATCGTAAGGACATGGATCGTAAGCCAGAAATTATCGCGCAAGACCGGCACAAGTGGATCGATGCTCGACGGCATCGCGATTGGCATTTGATGCACGAGCAGTAGCGCGATCAGTGCTACCGGCAGCGCCGCGAGCAAATATACCAGAGCTCGATAGCGCGCGAAAAAGATCATCCCGAAAAACAACACCGCAAATGAAACCCAGATGATTGATTCATACATGTTCGTCACCGGCGGTCGTCCGGCGATCATACAACGCATCACAATTCCACTGGCCTGAAACGCGAGACCAACAATTGCAACCGCGACGCCAATGTTCCTCAACGTGCGCCCGCGTTTGCGGAGATGCGCCACGATTAAAATCACGAGCGCAATCCCGTAACACCAAATTGCGCGGTAAAACCCTTCGAAATGGTTGTAGAAATATTCGAGACGCAATTGTGGATCTTGGGGATAAATCGCTGGACTCAATTCGCGCAGCCCTTTGCGTAATTGGATCGCGGCCCTGCTAAAGTTGAATCCGTCTCCTTGCGTATAGGCAGTGACGAGCGTTTGCAGTTGTGTTTGAAGCGGCGCGAATTGTGCTTCCGTGTAATAGCGAGAGAACTCCGATGGCTCCGTCCACGGGTCGGTTTCGTTTCGCGGGGCAGGAATGATTAAAAACGCGCTTCCGTTCATCACATTCGAGAGCATCGCCAATCGATCGCTTACGCTAAGGGCTTCTTGCTGAACTCTGTCGAGTGGTTCTTCCGCACGTTTACGCCCGCGTGCCTCATTCGCGATCCGCAGCAACTCAGCCGAACCGGCCAATTGCGCGAATGAAAACCGGCGCTGCGTTTTATCGAGTCCGAGCTGCTCAATCAGTCTCCCGACGAAGATCAGCACCATCGGCTCATTTTTCCAATCGCGCGTCTCAAGTAAGGCGGACAAAACAAAATCGTTTGGCTGCCATTTCCGGCCCGTTTTATCTGTATATGTCGATCTTCCAGTGATCCGGATGAGCGTCTCCCGGGCAAATGTGTCCACCGGTTTGCGTCGCCCGCCATCCTGAATTGCAGTCAGTCCCCATTCTTGAAATCCAGGCTGCCGCTATTCGAATTCGGCAGATCCGATTGACCGTAGCTAACGCTCCCAAAAAGCGCGCTCGCCGCTGCGATGAAAATCAAGATGCGCCTTCTCAAACGCCGCGAATGTATTTCTCTCTCCGACTCGTGTCGAGCAAGGCGAAATGATCTCGATCCGACTGCGCCTCCAAGCGGGTAATGGTAATTGAGCGCCGATTTCCCCATTTCCGTTTGCTTAAGGTTGAACATCTCGGCTACCTTAAGACCCGTGTTCAGTTTGACGATGCTCGGCAGCGGGAGCGCGGGAAACAGCGCACTGGTGGCGACCGAGCATTGCAAAATTCTAATCGATGGCGGGCTGAGCGCGCGACAACTTGTGTTGCGCCTCGCGCAGTGTGGAGTCACGGCAAGCCAGCTCGATGGTATCCTTCTTACGCACGAGCACGGCGATCACGTTTGCGGACTCGAAGTTCTTTGTCGCAAACTGGAGGTGCCGATTTATTGCAACGCGCTTACCGCGGAGGCGATTCGGTGTGACGGATTATTCGAGCAATATCGCAACTGGCGAATCTTTCGCACGGGCGCCGAGTTCTCCATCTGCGACGTGACCGTGCAAACATTCCCCGTGCCACACGACGCTGTCGATCCACTTGGATTCGCCTGTCACGCGGGCTCGGGCGGTCTCGGTTTCATCACCGATCTCGGCTACGCGACAAAAATGATTGTGGAACGCTTGCGCCAAGTCCAGACGCTCGTCATCGAAACCAATCATGACGAAAAACTCTTGCAGAATGATCCGCATCGGCCGTGGCCGGTGAAACAGCGAATCCAATCGCGTCATGGTCACCTCTCGAACACGGCGGCGGGGAACGTAATCGAGGAATTGCTCTCTGGAAAAATCGAGCGCGTGGTGCTCGGACACCTCAGTCGGGACTGCAACACACCGGAGCTGGCGTGCGGCACGATCCGCGCGTCGCTCGCGAAATGCGGCAAGATCGACATGGAAGTTTATTGCGCCACGCAATCGCAAATCAGTCCGCAGTTTCGAATCGGTGAAACGGCGCCGGGCCCGTTTCAGCCGACATTTGAAAATGCGTTTTTCCAAACCGCTTCCTGTAGCCGTCGCCGTGCGGGCGATGCCGCGCTTT
This sequence comes from Verrucomicrobiota bacterium, assembly GCA_003217835.1. Lineage (GTDB taxonomy): Bacteria > Verrucomicrobiota > Verrucomicrobiia > Chthoniobacterales > UBA10450 > Udaeobacter. Next base: position 4,273 of record QHMQ01000091.1, on the reverse strand, counting down.
GCCCAGCGAAGCGGCTACAGCAGATATGATTATCCGGGACGCACTCGAATCCGATTTTCCGACCATCATCGACATTTACAACGCGACTGTGCCGACGCGCATGGTGACGGCCGAGCTCGAGCCGACTACGGTCGAGGCGCGTTTGCCATGGTTCCGAGAACACTCACCGGATCAACATCCATTTTGGGTGGCGGAAAGCGACGGTCGCGTGATCGGCTCGCTCGATTTCAAAAAATTCCTGCCGCGCTGCGCCTACCGGGGCACCGCCGAAATCAGCGTGTATGTCGACGAAAGCTTCCGACGTCAAGGCGTCGCGCGACGATTGTTAGAAGAAGCAATCGCGCGTGCGCCGTCGCTCGGGATTACGGCGTTGGTCGGGCTGATCTTCGGGCACAACGAACCGAGCCTGAGATTATTCGATCGGCTCCGATTTGAGCGCTGGGGATTGCTTCCGGCGATTGCGAGGCTGGACGACGTGGAGCGGGATCTCGCCATCATGGGACGGCGCGCCTAATAGCGGCGGCAGGTGCGCCTCGGTGCCACCGTCTCTGCAGGTCGCTCTACGCTTCTTCGTGACCGACGATGAGATGAATCACGCCGTTCGGCGCGGCCACGAAGAACCCATCGAAATCTTCCCGCAACTGTTCGACCTCATCCCGCTGCGCAATGCCGTTTACCTTTAGAAATGATGAAGCCGCTTCAGTGTCGTTGGTCTCCAATTCCAGCCAAATATCTGGATGACTCAGATTCGGCACTTTGTCGATCCAGAGCCGGTTTGGACCGAATTGGAAAATGCAACCGTCCGCCTCTTCTTCAATCAGAGGTAGTCCAAGCGTATCGCGATAAAAGACAACCGTTTGCTCATAAGTATGGCTTGGGCATTTGATCGCGATATTTGCGCCACCTGAAAACTGAGGCCCGTTAAGTTTGGCGACCATGGGATCCCGCGAAACTAAGAGCGCCTAAATTTCCTTGTCGCCCGGTTTCGTCATTGCAATCGGATCGAGCGCGCGCTCCAATTCTTTTTCCGGCAGGATTTTTTTCTCCCGGGAAATTTCTCGAACGGTGCGGCCGGTCTTCGCGCTCTCCTTCGCAATTTCAGCCGCGCGATCATAACCGATTTTGGGCGCGAGACTGGTCACCATGGCCATGGAAAGCTCGACCAATTCACGGCAGCGCTCTTCATTCGCAACGATACCGGCGATACATTTCTCGCAGAAAACATCGACAACGTTCGCGAGCAGCCGGATCGACTCGAGAAGATTATGCGCCATCACCGGCATCATCACGTTGAGTTCAAAGTTCCCGTTTGCGCCAGCCCACGTGATGCACGTGTCGTTGCCGATCACCTGAGCGCAGACCATCATGACCGATTCGCACATCACCGGGTTTACCTTGCCCGGCATGATCGAGCTGCCTGGTTGCGTGGAGGGAAGTTGAATCTCGCCGATGCCGCAGCGCGGCCCGCTCCCAAGCCAGCGGATGTCGTTCGCAATCTTGAACAAACTCACTGCGATGGTTTTTAGATGACCGCTCGCTTCAACCACCGCGTCTTTCCCCCCTTGCGCTTCGAAGTGATTTTTCGCCTCGTGAAACGCGATGCCGGTACGTTGCTCCAAATGCCGCAGCATTTTGCCTGGAAGATGGATATGACGATTCAAACCTGTGCCCACCGCGGTTCCGCCCAGAGCTAGCTCGCGTAAAGCCTCGAGCGCTTTCTGCGCCCGTTCCTTGGCGTAAGCGGCCTGTTGCTCATAGCCGGAAAATTCTTGACCGAGGCGCACCGGCGTCGCGTCCATCAAGTGGGTCCGGCCGACCTTGATGATGTCCCAAAATTCCTTCGCTTTCGCTTCGAGCGCGGCATGTAATTTTTCCAAGGCCGGGATGAGACAGTTTTTCAACTGTTCCGCTGCGCTGATATGGATCGCAGACGGAATCACATCATTGCTCGACTGTCCCATGTTGACGTGATCGTTCGGATGAACCAGTTCGCGTGACCCAATCGGTTTCCCGGCAAGCTGCGCGCAGCGATTCGCGATCACTTCGTTCGCATTGGTATTTGTGCTCGTGCCTGAACCGGTCTGAAAAATATCGAGAGGGAAATGTTGATCGAGTTTTCCATCAACAACTTCTTCAGCTGCCTGAACGATCAACGCTGCACGCTCCGCATCAAGCAAACCGAGATCGTGATTTGCTTGTGCGGCCGCCCACTTGATCAAACCCAAGGCGCGGATAAACGGCCGCGAAAATCGATAACCGCTGACCGGAAAATTAAGGACCGCGCGGTGGGTAGATGCGCCATGGAGAGCGGATGCCGGGAGCGACATTTCGCCCATCGAATCCTTTTCCACGCGCGTCGGCCTTTCAGTCATGCCGATCGATGCGCGCCGACGGGTATCCGCTCCATGGCGGGATATTCTCGGCCATTCATCATCGGTGTTTTTTGAAAAACGGTGATGAACATCGGCGGTATATTTTGCAGGAAGTATTCTGACTGGGCGTGTTCGAACAACGTGGCGTGTTGTCTCAATTCATTCGTTACCTGGTAAATGATAAAACTGCCGCCTGGCGCCAACGCGTCGTGGGTTTTCTGCAGGAGCGCACGTTTCTTGTCGATTTTAAGAATACTGAACGGAATGCCGGAGAGGATGTAGTCGCAGTCGGCAATACCTAGTCTCTCCAGTTCATACGGCAAACGCGCCGCATCTCCATGAATGACATGCACCCGGCGATCCCGGGCAAATTGCCGTTCAAGATCGTGAGAGAACGCCGGATCGAGCTCGAACAGGAGCAAGTGCGAATCCAGACTCATGCGTCGGGCGATTTCGCGTGAGTGCACACCTTCGCCCGGACCGTACTCGGCAATCACGCGTGGCCGGCTAAAGTCCATCTTGTTGGCGACGCGTTCAACGAGCCCCTTGGAGCTGGGTACGATCGAGGCGATCTGAAACGGCCGCTGCAGGAAACGCTTAAAAAACAAGACACTCACGAGATGCGAACAGTCGTCCCGACGCTCCGCGTTGTCCAGTCTTGAAGTGCTCGCGAAGACACTGAAAATGCGACCCGTTTTCAGGCGAGCGGTCCTATCAACAAGTTGAGATTGCGAAGATCAAGCTTCTTGACTGTTCACTGATCACTCGTCATTTGTCACTGGTTCGGGCGCGGTTAGCTCAGGGGTAGAGCACTACCTTGACACGGTAGGGGTCAGAGGTTCGAAACCTCTACCGCGCACCATCTTTGTCCCTCAACATTAACCGCATGTCTGATCTTTCTTCAATCCTCGAAAAGGCCATCAACGGCTCGATCGAAACGCTGCAAGGGTTAAAGAGAATCGAGCCGCAAATCGAGTACGCGGCCAAGGCAATCGAGCAATGTTTACTTGCAGGAAACAAATTGCTGGTTTGCGGTAACGGCGGCAGCGCTTCCGACGCGGCTCATTTCGCGACCGAGTTGGTTGTGCGGTTTGCTAAAGAGCGTCGCGCTTATCCGGCGATTTGTTTGACCAGTGACGGTGGACTTCTCACCGCGGCGGGCAACGATTATGGCTTCGACGAAATATTCGCGCGCCAGATCGCGGCCTTCGGCCTCAAAGGCGATCTGCTCATCGTTCTCACGACTTCCGGCAAATCGAAAAATGTCCGCCGCGGACTGCAAGAAGCGAAATCGCGCAAGCTGAAAACGATCGCATTCCTCGGACGCGATGGTGGATCGAGCATTGGCATTGCCGACGTCGATCTCTTGGTCGCAAGTGATTCAACCGCCAGAATCCAGGAAGCGCACAAGCTTCTTCTCCACGTGCTTTGCGAAACGGTGGAGTCCCGCTTGTCGCCGAACAAGCTGTAGAGGCAGGATCATTCCGATTTTTTCAGAAGCCGTTCGCGTTCCCGATTCAGCAGCCGGCGCTCGTTCGCGGTTAAACTCCCAATGCCGGATTTTGAGATTTTGTCGAGAATCGGATCGATCGAGGCATAGAGATCGTCCGGCTCGACGGCGCGGCGCGACGCGGATTTTTGCACGACATGCAGTTTAGGCTTGGGTCCAAATCGCGCCTTCACGTTATTCCACCAAACGAGCTCCGGCCCAGCGCCGCGCATTTCAATGAACAGGAAGGCAGCGCCGATGCTTGTCCAAACGACAGCCAGATCAGTCCAAGCGTGGTAGGCGAGCAGTTGGAAGGTGTAAATGCCAGCGAGAATGAGCGCGATCCATTTCGCCATAATCCGAAGGAACAACTCGACTCGCGGATAAATCGTGGCGAAGGCGACAAAAATCC
>QHMQ01000192.1 GCA_003217835.1 Verrucomicrobiota bacterium | reverse complement strand
GGATTTAGCGACTATTGGGCATTCCAATATTTTGCCTGGGCTTTGCCCTTTTGGTTCTTCCTTCGCTGGTGGTTCTCCATTCCAGCGGTAGCGCTCACCAGCGCCTACCTCTATTCGTTGCACTGGCTTTTCTCCGGAAATGGCTGGCTACTTGGAAAATGGGATTTTCTGGGACATCCAAATCTACCATTGCTCGTCCTCATTATTCGGAACACAGCCGTATCGTTCTTTTTTGTGAGCGCGTGCCTATTTTTGATTCTCGCTATAAAGCGTCAGCCAACCTCAATCGAGGCATCGAGCTGACGAGATGCGCTGGGATAAATGAAAACCTCAGACGCGTTCGGCAGTCTACGGCAGCACTTGCCGTTCGCGCTCATAGCCGTCATCGCCGCCGGCCTCATATTCACCAATCTCGGCTCCGATTACTTGTGGGCGGACGAAGGCGACACCGCCGTTCTCGCCTCGAATATTCTGAAATTTGGTGTCCCGAAGGCCTGGGACGGCGTGACTTTCATGGATTCGGATTTCGGCGCACGGGAGAACGAGCAGCTGGTGATGGTGAGTTCGCCATGGGTCCAGTACTACGTTGCTGCCGCATCATTCCTCGTTTTCGGGCAGAATACGTTTGCCGCGCGGTTTCCATTCGCGCTCGCGGGATGGATGTCGATCTTGCTGGGATATTTTATTGTCTGGCAAATAACGGTTAATCGGTGGGCCGCGTTTTTCGCCGCTGTCCTACTAGGCTTATCGGTCCAGTTCCTCCTTTATTCGAGACAAAGCCGTTATTACGCACTGAGCATGCTTGTCACCTGTCTGTTGATCTGGACCTTCTTCCAGATGAAATCATTCCGGGAGAGTGTGCTCTTTGCCGTCCTGGCCATTCTATTATTTCACATTCATCCAATCGGGATTGTCCCGGTGGGTGTTCTCGCGATCCTTACGTTGCTGCATCGGCCGTTTGCGGCTCAGCGGCCCTGGTTGTGGCTCGCGCTGCCGGGAATTGTCGCGTTCACGATCCCGTGGTTCGTTTTTGCCCGAACTGGCTACACTGAAAACGCGGTGCTCGTTCCTTCGATCCGCGATTTTTTCGCCCGATTTGCTCAGTACTTGATCGAATGCGCATCGGTCACCCCATTGGTTGGAATTGTCGTGCTTTCGGTCGTACTCTGGAGTCAGTGGAGACTGGGAATCAGATTACTTTCATGTCGTGAACGAGATTTTTTGCTCGTCATCGTGGCGGTGATTCTTTCCTACGCGATCACCATGGCACTGACTCAGCGCAGCGCCGCTCTCTGGGTCACGGGTGCTCGGTACACTTCCGCAATCATCCCTCTGGTTGCAATGGCCGCCGGCATTTTGGTTGTGAATGTCGCTCACCACAGAGCGTTCGTTTGGGTGTCGCTCCTCTTCATTTTTGCGTTTACAAATTTAGCTCAAATTACACCATGGGTTCTCTGGGCGGATAAAAATCCAGATCCCGAAAATAAGATCGTAGCAGTGCACGTCCCGAAGCGGATGGTCGATGGATTGGTTGCGACTGGATCTTTGCTTTTTGTGCGCGACCTTTTTCGGTCGAATCCGGGAACTCTGGCGGCGTCCTGCGAATTTCTCCGTAAGAATGCCAGACCCGGTGAGGTGGTGATCACGAATTATGAGTCCGAACCACTCTACTTTCACACCCGATTGCCGCAGGCAATGAAAATCATGAGACAAGATACGATTTATGAGAGAGCGCGACGTCACGGATTACCCGAATACGTCTTCGGAGTCGACCATGCTCGCTGGGTTGTTTGGCGTTTCAATTGGGATGATTATTTGGGAATTCGCTGGCCCGACGTTTCAGATCATCTTTTAGCAGAAGGCGCGCGGCTCAACGATGTGGCGGAGATAAAAGAAACCGCCTGGGAAAACCGGGAAAACATTCATTTTCATCGGTTCTCCGGTGACAAGTATCTGTTTCCACATGGCGCAAATCTGCAAGCAGCGCACATTTTCCGTGTCGATTGGCCCGCCGGTCCATAGGGCCCGCTCCTAATTTCAGTATTTGATTCCAGGACTAGACGTTTCGGGGCTCGGCTGAATATTTCGGCCGAGTGCGCGGGATAAGAAAGTTATCCAC
>QHMQ01000090.1 GCA_003217835.1 Verrucomicrobiota bacterium | reverse complement strand
GCTTGATTCGAGGTGTAAATGCGAAACGCCGGCAAGTTGCGTCCACTCAGACCGAGCTTCCGTGTATTCGGTGCAGCTTGTTCACGCGCAGCCGCGAGCGCGTGCATCGTTGAAATTGAAGCCGTGTCATAAACCACGCCCGAGAACTCGTTGGGCAAACCGAGCCATTGCCGAAGCCAATTGAGCACGAGCGTTTCGAGCTCGGTTGCGGCAGGCGAAGTCCGCCAGGTCATGGCATTCACGTTTAGCGCGCCAGTAATCATTTCAGCGAGAATGCCCGGACTCGTCGTCGTGCAGCCGAAGTAGCTCATGAACTGCGGATGCGCCCAGTGCGCAACGCCGGGAACAATTACGCGTTCGACCTCGGCGAAGATTTCGTCGAGCGACGCAGCCCTTTCCGGTGCCGCGGCATCCAACCGCGCGATGATCGCGCCCGGTTCGTCATTAGGCGAAATCCGCCGCTGACCGATATTTTCCCGATAATCGGCGATCCAATCGGCAAGCCGACGAAGCTGCTCGCGAAAAAGTTCCGGCGAAATATCCCCGAGCTCGCCGACATCGCCGCCCGGTTGTGGTTTTCGATCTTTCATTCCAGCGGATTCGGACGTTCGCCATTTTCCGACTCGATCTTTCCAAGCTCCGCGCGATCACGATCAATTTCGTTCGCTGAATGGGCACGGTAATGAATCGGCAGCAGATATGTGCAGCGTCTCACATTTCTCAAAAGGCAAAACCAAAACTGAAATGGAACGCGCCGAAATCTTCGTCAGGATGCGGGTCGGGATTAACTCCGTAGTCGAGTCGGATCGGACCGATTGGTAATTTATACCGCAACCCAGCGCCAATCGCGTAGCGCAGATCGTCAAGGCCAGGCTCTTCCGACGTAGGCAGTAGATTGCCTGCATCGGTGAAAAGCGCGCCCTGTAATTCGCCGAAAATTGGAAAGGTATATTCGATATTAAAGACCGTGAAAAATTCACCTCCAATTGGATTACCTTTTCGATCGTGGGGGCCAAGATCCCGTTCACCAAAACTTCGCACGGTGTCGCTTCCCCCGTTGAAAAACCGTTCGTCAATCGGAATTGCCGTTGCCTCTCCCGGCCCGCTCACGGTAAGCGAATGAATAATGCCCGCGCGAGCGCCGAACCCGATCCAGGATTGCTGGAACCAGCGCTGTAACGGAGTACCCGGTTTATCTTCGACCACACCCGGCGTGAGCGGTTTCGGGCCGAAAGGAAGGTAATAGCCCACCCGCATCGTGCCGCGGATAAATTCGATGTCGCTTCCGAACGCATTCGAAGCCAGATCCAGAGTGTTGTTGATGAGAAAACCGCGCGGCGTCACGTATGGGCTCTCCCGCATATCGAGCGTGTTCGTCAAACCGACAGTATTCACAAAATAATTTTGGTCGCCCAGGAATATCGGCTTGATGCCAGCATCGGTTATTTTTACGTGTCGAACCGCGAAGATCAGACCAGCTTCATCTTGTTTCGTAATCTTGCGCGTGAGTTCGAGTCGTCCGCCCAATTCAAATTTTGTGTAGCCGTCGTAATCAAAGGTGATCGCGGCGAGCCGCGCTTTGAAGGCAAAATCAGTATCAAGAAAAAATGGATCTTCGTACAAAATTTCGCCCTTGTAGCCTCGCTGCGAGACCTCAATCGACGTCGTGACCGGACGCCCGTAACCGAAAAGATCGCGGTCGCGATATTGCACACCGACGATCCCGCCCTCGTATGTGCCATAGCCAATTAAAAAACCGAACTCCTTGCTTTTTGCTTCCTCCGCCGAGATGTCGAGCCGCAACAAATGTCCATCCACGGGCACCGGCTTGATTTGGAGGAGACTGAAAAGTCCTGTCTTCATGAGCGTTCGAAATCTCTCATCAAGGACGTCAGGGCTGTAAGTTTTGCCCTGCAACTTGCTAAAACGCTTGATGACATAACTGGGTTGCAGCCGAGCGAGACCGCTCACAGTTACGCCGTCAAAGTGGTAAACTGGTCCCGCTGCGATGACGATTTGCACCGGCACTCGTTCATTCACTGCCTGATCCGGCGCGGCGGTCGCGTCGACTTTTACGTCGAAATAACCACGCGTCTTGTAATATGCCTCGATCCGCCGTGGGATATCGGCGACACGCGCATCGGTATAAGGCCGCTGCAAGAGATCGAATATTTGCCCGCGCAGCGTTTCGGCATCGTAAATTGTCTGCCCGGTAAAGGAGATGCTGCCGAAAAAATATTGCCGGCCCTCGTGAATCGGGATGACCACGTCCACCTGATTGGTTTGGTCGTGAAAGACATAACGCGGCGGATCGACAACAGAGTCCAAAAAACCTTCCGCAACGTAAAAGCGATGGACCAGGTTTGCTCCCTCCTGCATGTCTGCGGCAACGAAAGGTAAAGTTTTTTGCAATTTCGAGTAGCGCTCGCGCGTCGGCCCAACCACGTATTCGAAGAGTTTGTCGGCCGATTCCTTGGTGTTTCCATCAAAGATTACTTTACTCAGGGTCATGAGCGGCCCTTCCGTGATATCGAGACGGACGCGATTTTTCGACTCGATCACATAATGCACGTTTACTTTTGCGTAGCCATGTTTGCGGTAGAAGACTTCCAGGAAGAACGCGAGATCGTCTGCTCGTGCCGGGCTTAAGCCGTAATCGTCGATCGTTGTAATCTCCTCCTTCAATTGGGTACGCAGTTCTTTTTCTTTGAAAGCCTGCTGGCCGCGAAATTCGATGACGCTCGCCTGCTGCGCCCGCTTTTCCTGCTGCTTGACTATCGCTTGCTGAGTTTTTTGCCTTTCTTCAGGGGGGACAACGTCCACCGCGTTCTGGGCCACCGCGTTTGCTATCAGGGCCACACTTGCAAGACAGAAAAAGGTCCTGCGACGCATCTCAGCGAAACCGAATCAGATATTTTAACTTCCCGCGAAAGTCACCTGCGACTCCGAGATCGCCGACAATTACAAACTGGTCATTAATCTTGAACCGCGCGCTGGCTTGCTGCTTCCCCGTTCGAGGATCGACCTGGCCTACGTCTAGATCCAAGCGATTAAAAAATGCATTACTCTGGGTCGGCTCGCCTTTTTTAAAAATTTTCCGGTAAAGTTGTTGCACCAACAACGTCGCAGCCCGTCCGGCCAGGACGTTGTTATTTCCTGAGAGTTCTGCTCTGGTTGCGCCGGTTGCGATCAGAGAAATGATTTCTTCCTGCGCCAGCGGTGGCTCGCTCGTGAAAATCGCCTCGGGCGAGAGCAAAGTTCCGTAGACATAAACGCGCACCGTGTAATCGCGGATGACCGAAGTGCCATGCAGATCGATTCGCGGATTCATTGAATCGCCCGGGTCGAAATAGAGCAATCCCTGGGAGACCTGAAGCCGGCTGAATGGCAATGTCGCTTCGACGTCCTCTAGCCGCACCACGCCCTGCAATCCCGGATGCAGCCCTGTGCCGGTTAGCTTCAGATCGCTAACTGCTCCGCCAGTGGCCAGGTTACCGCGAATGAGCACGGGATCTTTGGTTTTAATTGCGACATCAAATTTCCAATCGCGGATTGGCGGATCCGGGAAAGAAAATTCCGGTCGTGCCGAGGGCGGCTCCGGCGCCGGTCTGCCCGGAAGACCAATCGGAATTAGATCGATATTTTTCAAGAAGTGACTGTTCGTCATCGCGACGTTTCCGGTGACGGTTGCGGTCAGAAATGGTCCAGTCACTTTAATGTCCGCATCTGCGCGCGCCGTCAGTGTGTCGTTGCGCGCGACAAGCGCACTATTTGCCTTTAACTGCAGATCGACCATGGGCTGCGTTAATTTCGGAAATTTCACTCCGCCCGTGACCGTGAATTTCCCGCCGGAAAGTTCTCCACCGAATTGTTGAATCGTTAGCGCATCACCGCTGAAATTGAGTCGGGCTTTGAAATTATTCAGCGCCGGCAGCGTCGGATCATTGGCCCGCGCTACATTAATCGTCATGTCGCCCGAGCCGCTTAACACAGGTTGCCCGATCGTCCCCCTCACATCGACATCGAGCCCAAGATCGCCGTCGAGTTGCGCCACTTCGGGCACAAATTGTCGAATAAAATTCACTGAGCTGCGCGGCAGGCGAGCTTTTCCCGTAATCGGCGTGTCGTCCGGCAGTTTTCGCGCGCGAGCAATTTTCGGAATGTCAAAAGGCAGATTCGCGCTCAATTCCAGCGGTTGAATCCGGGCCTGTTGCAGCTTTCCAGAGACGGTCAGTTGATCACGTATGGCTTGCGCGCTCAGATCAAACGTCGCCGGCTCTAGTTTCGGGAATCGTTCGCTACGTAGATCGCGCATCTGGACGTCAAGGCGCGCGTCCAAATCGGCGATCGTTCCCTGTGCATCGAGCTTGATATTCAAGATACCGGAAGTCACCGGCTTGGCGCCCACGTCCTCGAAAAGTTTCTTTATGTCGAGATTCTCCGATTGAAAGTTCGCGACGACTTTTCCGTTGGACGGGCATACCGATGCACTCGTGCCGAGATTTCGCCACACGAAAGGGATGGAAGCGTAGCCGGCAGCAAATTTCGCCGCCCCTTGATCGAGTTGAATCTTGCTAATCTCCAGCGTTTCGCCTTTGGCTTGGGCAATTGCTTGAAAATCCATGTTGTTGCTGGCGAAAAAAATGATTGGTACATCGAGACCATCAGGCGAATACGTCGCGTCGACATTGGCCCGGAGCGACTTCAAATCGCCGTAACGCCCTTTCTCGAGAACCAGCTTCAACTTCCCCGAATTTTTGAATGTTTGCGCGTTGCCGCTCCCTTCCCAGTCGAAGGAGAGCGAGCCGGCCAACTCGTTTTGATTGCCAAAGGCGCGAAGCATCGGCTGAAACGTCGATAAATTGGAAATGCTCGCAGAGGCGATTCCGCTGTAATGATACGGTACGTGCAGGTCGAGACTCCCGTGCCCGCCAACGAAATCGCGTTCATTCAAACTTGCGGTGAGATCGTTTAGATAAATCACGTTGTTCGAGATTGAAGACTGCGAGCTCAGTTGTTTGAAAACCAAATCACGCATCTTCAGGTTCGATCCGAAGATCGATAGTTGGCCGTTCGCAATCTGTTGCTTCCAGGTGATCTGGCCTGCGATTTGCAATGGTCCACTTAGTTTATCCAGTGAATCCGAGGTCCAGAAATCGCCGGCTTCGGGCGCATTCAGGGAAAAATCCAGAGCCGCTGGTTGCGAAGCAGCTTTTCCGACCTCTTCTGGCAAACGGTATTGGCCTCGAATCACTGCTTCATTCTGGTTCCGTCGTAGATTCAGGGGTTCGAGGCTAACGACATCGTCAAATACGTCGATTGCACCTTCCACGGAGTCGATCACGTAATCTCGATAATGCGCGTTAGAGATGTTTAGGTTTGAACGTAAGCGAAGGTCCGCGAACCACGGCTTCTTGACATCGCCTGGCGGCATTATTTTTGAAGCCTTCGTAGTCGCGTTTAGTTTTTCAATTGTACCGTTCGAAAACCCAACCGAATCGGCTGTGACGTTGAGATTTGCTTCAATTTGGGCCTTAACGATATCGACCTTGCCATCAAATTTAGCCGAACCGGTTATCGGCTGAGCTAGTCCAGCTGTTAGCTGTTGGAGATCGGCTACGGTGCCGGCAATTTCCAAACTTGCGGGACTGCGACCGAAATCTTTGAAATCGGCAGGCATTTCGGCAGTCCCGCGAAGGTGAAACTCGTTTTGACCTTGCACGAGGTCCGCTGAGCGAAGAGTGGCTCTGCCCTGATTCGCAGAAACTTCCACGACACCAGTATTGAAATTGATTTCTCGCCCATGCACATCGCTCATTCGCAGAGAGATCGTTCCGTTCCAGGCGCGCGGAGCGTCGGCGGTGCCTGTTCCATCCAGACCGAGGTGTTCGATGCGGCCGGAGAGGTATCCTTCCGGCAAGATCACGAATTTGTTCAGCGACTCGACGGCAATGTTTTCGGCGGCCAAGTGCACTTTGGTATCCAGCGAGGATTTTGTTTCGCTTAATGTAATCCACCCGGAAAGCTGGCCGCCGCCGACTGCGCAATCGAGATTAATGGCAAGAGTCTTCGCGTCGATATGGGATGCATCAACGTTCAGAAGACGGATCTTTTCCTGGTCACTCAGAACGAGATCACGAATAATGAGATTTTTATTTGCGTACGAAGTTTGCCCCGAGACTTTGGACCAGCTGTCTCCCGCTGGCAGCTGCAATTTCTCAATCCGCAGGTCACCCGGAGTGCGGGGATTTAAATCAAGATCGACAGCTTCAGCGACAAAATCGTGCGGTTGGTTTCTAACCATCAGAGTTGCATCCGTTAATCGAATCCGTTCTGGAAAGAGCGAAGGCAATTCCATTTTCGCCTTCGGCGGGCGCGGCCTAAGTGGGGCCTTGGCCGGGTTCAAAACAATCCGCGCCGAGCGCCCTTCAACGTTATCCAGAAAATGAGAGAGACCGTGGCGCGCGAGTCCAAATAGACTGTAATCAACATACAAAAGGTCGATATCAATTGACTCGATTGCAGAAGGTCTGGTTGGAAAAGCATGAAGATTCCGCACCGTTAGATTCGTGAAGACATTTCCTTCGAGGCGAAAAGTGGCCTTCAAATTTTCCTTGGCAGCGTAGTGCAACGCGATTTGCCGCCCGAGCGCTAACAGAATTGGACGATGAAAGATTGCGAGAAGCAGCGCACAGACCGCAACCGTTACAACCAGGTGACGCCACCAGCGTTTGTGCGTCTGCGCGTCTGCCTGACGGTCTTCGCCCACGAGGGCGACTGTATTTCCACCGTGGGAAAGAGTAAATAGCGCTCTCCGGCGCACCTTGGGAGATAAACTAATCCTCCCGCCGCGTTCCAAGGCGACGCCATGGTGGGGCGGAAGTGGATTTAATTGTCGGAGTGACTGCCTACTCCGCCAAAATATCGAACAAATACAAGTTGAAGCCGATCGGTTACGAGATTGCGCAGTTCACGATTGCACGCTGCTACATCCGGCATCACGCTTCCGGCAGCGTCGAATGAATCCTGATAAGCTTTTCGATTATCTGGACGGCCGACTGTCGGCTGCGGAACGTGCAGCGCTGGAGGAGCAATTGATCTCCGATCGGCAGTTGCAGCGCGAGCTTGGGATCGCGCGACAAATTCATGCGGGCACGCAGGGCGATTCTCGCGAAGTTTTGCTCCCGACCGAAGTAGATGTTTCTGCCCGTGGCCGGAAAATGGCGCTTCGCGTTGGCGCAGCGTTTATCGTTCTCATGGGCGTCAATGTTGGAATCGGCCTTTGGTTGATCGCACGACACGAAACGAAAAATCCCAACCGGACATTGCTGGAAACACAAATGAGGCAGCAAATAACCAAAGCGCTCGAGCACGCTGCAACGCCGTTGGCGCCTGCGCAGTTTGGTGTGGACGAGATTACGATCCCTACGACGCCCGGACGATTGGATGCCGTTGCCAACCAAGTCGTCACAATCGCTGGCCAACTCGGCGGTTCCGCGACGAAAGGGCTTCCAGACAAAAATCGTCTCAGCGTTCTTGTCGATATTCCGTCGAATCACGAGACGGGATTTCGCACTGCGATTTCGTCGATTGCCGGAACGGCGGGACCGGCAGCTACAACACAAGAACCGGGATCACCGATCCCGGCTACAGCCGAGAAGAAGAGCTTCGTTGTGCAAATCGTCGAGGCGCCGGCAACGCCACACTAAGCGTTTCGAAAAAGGAAAATCATAGGATGATCGCGGTCACGTTCGCTTTGCCGGCGGAAAGTTCAGGATTTTTGCGGCTGCTTCAGAACAAAAGTAAACGTCGAAATAATGGGATCACGACGATCGCCGGCAAGATCGACAATCATGTAATCGAGATCTTTCATACAGGTGTCGGAGGAAAAATTTGCCGACAGCGAATCGCACGTTTTCTCAAGGATCGAAAACTCGAATGTTTAATCAACGCCGGATTTGCAGGCGCGCTTAACGATCAATTGGGTGTCGGCGATCTTTTGCTTGCGAGAAATTTCTCGACTGCTGACCTGAGCTTGACGCTCGATTCTCTCGCACATCTCCCGATCCATATCGCCAATCTTTTGACTGTCCCATCCATGATCGATTCCAGCGAGGAACGAAACCGAATTGCGCAAACGACGGGCGCCGTAGCTGTGGATATGGAGACGGAGTTCATCGCGCGCTCCTGCGCCGAGCACGGCGTTCCACTGCTTTCGCTTCGCGTGATCAGTGACACCCCGCGCCACCCGCTACCGGCGCCACCAAGCGTGCTCTTTGATTTAGACGAGCAGAGGACACACTTCGGCAGGCTCGCATTCTGCATGGCAAAAAATCCGACAGCGATTTGGCGCTTGATTTCCTTCGCTCGCGGGATTGGAAGAGCACGCGAGCGATTATCCAATGCAATCGTCGCACTTGTTCGCGAATTGCCTCCGTAGACTACGGGGCCCGATTCCCCGCGGGTGCCAAGCTAGGTTACGGCCTTGGCCGGCTCGATGTGAACAAGCACGTCGGCAATGCGCGAATCGCCCTGCCGGATCGCCGTTTTCACGTGGTGTGCAATCTCGTGCCCTTCATGTACGGAAATGCTTCCGTTTACTCCCACGTGAAGATCGACATAAAAATCCAGCCCCATTTTCCGGATCAGACATTTTTCGACTTCGAAGACTCCCGGGACTGCAGCCGCAGCATTTCGAACTGAATCCACAATTGGGCCGCGCGGCGCCGTGTCCATGATTTCGAACAAGGCGGGTCGCAAAAGGCGAATGCCATTTGCGGCGATGACGGCGCAGGCGAAAAGCGCCGCCCAATCATCCGCGCTTTTCCAACCACGGCCGCCGATCAGGGCAACGGAGATGCCAATAAATGCGGCCGCGGAGGTAAGCGCGTCGCTGCGATGATGCCAGGCATCGGTTTGCACGGCTGTGCTCTCGACGCGGCGTCCGATGCGGTTGACGTAACGAAACAAAATTTCTTTTACCACGATCACTACGATCAAAATCCCGAGCGTGAACGGCGCCGGACCGTAGTGCGGCGTCAGAATTTCGCGCACGCTTTGAATTGCCAAACCGGCCGCGGCTGCGAGCACGCCGAAGGCCACGACCGCCGCCGCGATCGGTTCCGCTTTACCGTGTCCGTAAGGATGCGTTTCATCCGGCGGACGGGCCGCGAGTTTCAATCCACCCCAAATCACGAACGAGCCACCGACATCGAGGGCGGACTCGATGCCGTCGGCGATCAGGACGTAGGCGTGGCCGAACAAACCACCGAGAATTTTCGCCGTGGCGAAAATCAAGTTCACGAGCATGCCGAAAAGCGCGACGCGCGCACCGGTTTGCAGATTGTTGGCAGAAGCGTGAGGATGCGTCGGCAAGGTCATCGATGAAAGAAAATATAAGCGTGGCCGTTTATGAAACGCACGGAAATCCGGCGGATGTGTTGTGCATGGAGACGCACCCGTGGCCGACACCGTCGTCGGACGAAGCGGTCGTGCAAATGCGCGCCGCGCCGATCAATCCAGCGGACCTGAACCAGATTGAGGGAAAATACCCGGTCCGGCCGGAGTAATTGTCGATGTTGGTAAGAGCGTCAAAGGTTTCACCGCCGGCGCCCTGGTGATCCTGCCGCATGATCTCGGTACCTGGCGCGACGCTGTTGCGGTGAAAGCAAGTGAGTTGGTGATCGTTCCACCGGAGCTCGATCCAGTTCAGGCAGCGATGTTAAAGATCAATCCGATGACGGCGTGGCGATTGCTGCATGATTATGTCGATTTAAAAAGTGGAGACTGGCTGATTCAGAACGCCGCGAATTCCGCAGCAGGGCGTGCGGTGATTCAAATCGCGCGGGATTTGGGTTACAAAACGGTAGATGTCGTTCGCCGCGAGGAATTGATCGATGAATTGCGGGCCGAAGGCGGCGACGTGGTGCTTGTCGACGGAGAAAATCTTCGTGAGGAAGTAAAGAATGCGACAGGCAACGCGCCAATTCATTTGGGGTTAAATGCCGTCGGCGGCGCTAGTGCGCTGCGCCTGGCAAACACTCTCGCACCCGGATCGACAATAGTAACGTTCGGCGCGATGAGCTTGCAGGCGCGAAAAAAATCTCAGCAATCTCACTCCGCATCCGCTCTACAGCAGCTTTTATTACTCGCATCCGACCCTGCTCGAACGGGAACGCGCGCTGCGAATATCGGCTTAGCACAAGCGGAAGCATACGTACTTCGCGTTTTGGCAAATAACTACATCGGCGCTTGACACAAACGCCGCTACAACGTGCGTGTTCTGAGATGTCGCGAATCATCGTTGTTGGCGCGGGCATTAATGGTGTTGCTGCCGCGATCGCATTAAAGAAGCGCGGCCACAAAGTCGTTCTGGTCGATCCGGGACCACTGCCGCATCCACTAGCTGCGTCCACCGATATCAGTAAAGCGGCTCGCGCAGCTTACGGCGCGGACCAGGAATATACCGCGCTGGCGGAGCGCGCGATTCCACTCTGGCGCGAGTGGAATCTAGAGTTCGGCACTGAGTTGTATCACGAAGTCGGCTTCTTGTTTTTGCGGCAGCAGCAAATGCAATCCGGCGATTTTGAATTCGATAGCTTGAGAGTACTGGAACAACACGGTCACAAAG